>DASSGP010000317.1:0-14101 GCA_035693405.1 Rudaea sp.
GCCGACCCGCTGGCCGATCCGGCTCTGACCCAGCCGTGGACCGGCGACCGCCGCGGCGTCTACGTCGAGGCGGTGTATCGCCTGAATCGCAGCTGGGACATGGGTTATCGCTTCGACAAGCTGTGGGCCGCGAATACCGGCCCCTACGCCAGCGATTTCGACCCGGTCCGTCACAGCGTCGAGCTGACCTGGCGCAACAGCGAATTCAGTTTCTTCCGCCTCCAGTTCAGCCACGACGATCCGACCCGCACGACGACCGATAACGCGCTGTTCCTGCAGTACGACGTCAGCCTCGGCGCGCACGGTGCGCACAAATTCTAGGCACGCAGTTTTCCATGGGCATCAAAATGAACAAATATACTTTCACGCTGCTGCTGCTCTGCGCGCTTGCCGCGCCGCGGGCGCATGCGCTCGCCGTCTTCGCCTGCGAGCCCGAGTGGGGTTCGCTGTTGCGCGAGCTCGCCGGCGACGCGATCCAGGTCGATGTCGGCACGAGCGCGCTGCAGGACGTGCACGTGATCGAGGCCAAGCCGAGCCTGATCGCCAAGGTGCGCCGCGCCGACCTGATCGTGTGCACGGGCGCGGAACTCGAGGTCGGCTGGCTGCCGCAGTTGATCCGGCAGTCCGGCAATTCGAAGGTGGCATCGGGTCCGGGCTACTTCCTCGCCTCCGACCAGATCACGACGCTCGAGAAGCCGGCCAAGCTCGATCGCTCCGAAGGCGATATCCATCCCGGCGGCAATCCGCATTTCCAGATGGATCCGTACCGGATCCTGGCGATCGCCAAGGCGCTCGAAGGGCGTCTGGCCGAACTCGATCCGGCCAAGGCGGCGACCTACAAGCAGCGGCTCGACGACTTCACGACGCGCTGGCAGACGGCGATCAAGGGCTGGGAAGCGAAGGCCGCGCCGCTGAAAGGGCGCAAGGTCGTCGTGCATCACTGGAGCTGGATCTACCTGCTGACCTGGCTCAACATGGAGCAGATCGGCGCGCTCGAGCCCAAGCCCGGCGTGCCGCCGACGAGCTCGCATCTGGCGAGCCTCGTCGACCTGACCAAGGCCGCGAACGCGCTGGCGATCCTGCGCGCCGCGTACCAGGATCCCAAACCCGGCGACTGGCTGTCCGAGCGCACCGGCGTGCCGGCGGTGACGTTGCCGTTCACGGTCGGCGGCGACGAGCGTTCGAAGGATCTGTTCGGACTGTTCGACTCGACGATCGACAAATTGCTGGCGGTGGCAAAATGAACTGGCAAGGTCTCGAACTAAGCATTCTCGGGCCGGCCTGCCTGGCCGGATTCCTCGTGTTGTCGACACACGTGCCGCTCGGCCAGCAAGTGCTCGCGCGCGGCATCATCTTCATCGATCTGGCGATCGCACAGGTCGCGGCGCTCGGCGTGATCCTCGCGCAATATTTCGGCATGGACGAGGCCGGCTACGGCGTCGAAATCGCCGCGGCCATCGCGGCGCTGGCCGGCGGTGCGTTGCTGACCTGGACCGATCGCAAGTGGCCCGACTTGCAGGAACCGCTGATCGGCACGCTGTTCGTCCTCGCGGCGACCGGCAGCCTGCTGCTGCTGGCGAACAATCCGCACGGCAGCGAACACCTCAAGGACCTTCTGGTCGGCCAGATCCTCTGGGTCAGCGTGAGGCAGCTCGTACCGGTCGCGGTGCTGTCGGCCGCGTTGCTCGCGGTCATGTGGTGGCGGCGCGCGCAACTGGCGGGGTTGTTGTTCTACGGCTTGTTCGCGCTGGCGATCACGGCGTCGGTGCAGCTGGTCGGCGTGTATCTGGTATTCGCGAGCCTGATCGTGCCGGCACTGGCGACAGCGGGTCTCAGTGGACCGCGGCGCACGGTCACGGCCTATGCGATCGGCGCCTGCGGCTACGTGGCCGGCCTGATCCTGTCGGCGATGCTCGATCTGCCGAGCGGCGCGATGATCGTCTGGACGCTGGCCGGCTGCGGCATTCTTGCGCGCATGCTGCTGGCGATCGGCCCGGGCAAGCACGTCGACACGTCGGTCGCGGCATGATCGGTTAGCGCAAGCGTTGCGCCGCATCAGCCCGCCATAGCGACGCCATTCATGGCGCTGTGTTAATTTAGGCGCTTGGCTTCAAACGGGCGGAAAGATGGAGTCGCAACTGCGCCGCACCAAGATCATCGCCACGCTGGGACCGGCCACCGATGCGCCGGGCATGCTCAGACGCATTCTCGAAGAAGGCGTCGACGTCGTTCGCCTGAACCTGTCGCACGGCGCGCCCGAGGACCACGAGCGGCGCGCACGCGAGGCGCGCGAGACGGCCGCATCGCTCGGCAACGAAGTCGCCATTCTCGCCGATCTGCAAGGGCCGAAGATCCGCATCGCCAAGTTCGCCGCCGCGCCGGTGCTGCTCGAGCCGGGCCGGCCGTTCGCGCTCGAATGCGACGCGAATGCGCTGCCGGGCGACGTCAACCGGGTCGGCGTCAGCTATCTGAATTTGTATAAAGATGTAAAAGCCGGCGACACGCTGATGCTCGACGACGGCCTGATCGCGCTCAAGGTCGACGCGATCGTGGGCACGACGATCCGCACGACCGTGCTGGTCGGCGGCGCGCTGTCCGACCGCAAGGGCATCAACCGGCTCGGCGGCGGCCTGTCGCTGACCGCGCTGGCCGAGAAGGACAAGCTCGACATTCGCCTGGCTGCGAAGCTCGATGCCGACTTCCTCGCGATCTCGTTCGCCAAATCCGCCGCCGACATCAACGAAAGCCGCAGCCTGCTGCGCGCTGCCGGCGGCAAAGCCGCGCTGATCGCCAAGATCGAGCGCGCCGAGGCGATCGTCGCGCTCGCCGAGATCATCGAGGCCAGCGATGCGGTCATGGTCGCGCGCGGTGACCTCGGCGTGGAGATCGGCGACGCCGAACTGCCGGGCATCCAGAAGAAGATCATCCGCGAGACCCTGGCGCGCAACAAGGTCGTTATCACGGCGACGCAGATGATGCAGTCGATGGTCGAGTCGCCGATCCCGACGCGCGCCGAGGTACTCGACGTCGCCAATGCCGTTCTCGACGGCACCGATGCGGTCATGCTGTCGCAGGAAACCGCGGCCGGCAAGCACCCGGACAAGGCGGTCGCGGCGATGCGCCGCGTCTGTCTCGGCGCCGAGCGCCAGTTCGAGCCGAAGGACGACCTGAACACGAACGCGTTGGCCAATAAGGTCGTCGACCGGCCCGACCAGGCGATTGCGCGCGCTGCCATGTTCCTTGCCGGCCAGATCGGAACGCGCGCGATCGTCGCGCTGACCGAATCCGGCGGCACCGCGCAGTGGCTGTCGCGCTACCGTTCGAGCGTGCCAATCTACGCCCTGTCGCGGCGCCAGGGCGCGCGCCGGCGCATGATGCTCTACCGCGACGTCACGCCGGTCGATTTCGATCCGCACGGCGTCGATCCGGCGCACGCGGCCAAGGCCGCGATCCAGCATTTGTATAATATGCAGCGTCTGGCCGAAGGCGACCGCGTGATCCTCACGCACGGCGACCACACCGGCCAGCACGGCGGCACGAATACGCTGAAGCTGCTGCGCGTCGGGCCCGGCGGCGTGGCCGAAGGGTTGGGTGACCTGTGAATCGTCGAATGTCCGCGTTCGCTGTCGCAATCGCGCTCTTGGTTCCCGTCTCCGCGACTTGTGCCGATGCGCCAGCCGATCGCATTCCCGCCGGCGTAAAGCGCGTCGAGCCCGATCGCCTGGCCCACTACTGGCTGCTCGACCCCAATTCGGCCCAGAACGCGAACGTGCCGAACTCGGGCTACGGACTCGACGCGCCGACTTGCGCCGCCGTTTCGTATGTCGTCGAGAAGAACGGCGCGACCAGCCACGTCAAGCTTGAGCGAGTCGTGCCCGATGGGCCGCTCGGCAAGGTCGCGGTCGGCGTCGTCAAGGTACTGCGCTATGGGGCGGCCGCCGAGAACCCCGGCAAGGATCCGGTTGCCACGTACGTCGTCATGCCGTTCAACCTGCCCGGCGCGGCATCGACCAATCCGGCCGACCGGGCCACCCGGGCGCGCGTGCTGGACCCCTGCAAACTCGATAATTTCAGCCCTGCGCCGAAATAGGCACAGTCTGCAGAACGCGCTCCGTGGGCGCGGGATGGCTTGAAGGTGTATCAGTCTTGGGATTCAGCGACATTGCCGGGGCTCCGGCGCTATAATCCGCGCCCCCAAAGCGGTCCCAGGGCAGTCGTGGCACGGCCACCTGCTCCAGGTGCCCTTCATCTGAAATAGCGGAGTCAAGTCATGAGTATCGAACAGCTCGAGCAGGTCGCGCAGGCCATGGTTGCGCCCGGCAAGGGCATCATCGCGATCGATGAATCCAATGCGACGATCAAGAAACGCTTCGACACCGTCGGCGTCGAGAACAGCGAAGAGCATCGCCGCGCCTATCGCGAAATGCTGCTGACGGCACCGCGGCTGGCCGATCACATCTCCGGCGCAATCCTGTATGACGAAACGATCCGCCAGGCGACCAAGGCCAAGGTGCCGTTCACCAAGCTGATGCTCGAAAACGGGATCCTACCGGGCATCAAGGTCGACAAGGGTCCGCAGCCGTTGGCCGGATTTCCGGGCGAAGTCGTGACCGAAGGTCTCGACGGCCTGCGTGAACGCCTCAACGAATACGCGCGCCTCGGCGCGAAGTTCGCCAAGTGGCGCGCGGTCATCACGATCGGCGACGATGCTCCGAGCGGCACCTGCATCGAGTCGAACTGCCACGCGCTTGCGCGCTACGCGGCGCTGTGCCAGGAAGCCGGCATCGTGCCGATGGTCGAGCCGGAGATCCTCATGGACGGCGAGCACGACATCGATGTCTGCTACGACGTCACCGAGGCCACATTGCGCTCGCTGTTCGGATCGCTGTACGAGCAGAACGTCCTGCTCGAAGGCACGATCCTCAAGGCCAGCATGGTCATTTCGGGCAAGAGCTGCCCGGAGCAGGCCAGCGCCGAAGAGGTCGCCGAAATGACAGTGCGCTGCCTGAAGTCGACCGTACCGGCATCGCTGCCGGGCATCGTGTTCCTGTCCGGCGGCCAGACCGACGAGCAGGCGACCGCGCATCTGAACGCGATGAACCAGATCGGCCCGCATCCGTGGCCGCTGTCCTTCAGCTACGGCCGCGCGATGCAGTCCGCCGCGCTGCAGTTGTGGTCCAAGGACATGGAAAAGAACTTCGTCGACGCACAGAAGATCGTGTCGCTGCGGGCCAAGGAGAACGGGTTGGCCGCGCTTGGCCAGTGGCACAAGGCTGCTTGAACCCTTGCATACAATGCAACAAGAAAACGGGCGCTGCGGCGCCCGTTTTCATTTGTGCTGTTCACAGTGCGGAAATGGGTTCAGAGTCATTTTCCGCTGCCGTTCCGACTATCTGATTCCGGACGTGGCAACGCGACCGGCCAGTTTGCCGTACTCGTCGTGCGCGGCCTGCAGCAGCGGCACGTCCGCATCGGCATCCTTCCACTGCGCGATGAAGCGCTCGTATTCGGCGCGCGACGCTTCGACGTCGCCGTCGATCGCATGCGCGCGTGCGAGCTGCAGTGCGGACAACACACAGGGGAAATCCGCGTCGGTGGCGCAGGTGCCGCCGCGCAGCCTGTCGAATTCGGCAGCGGCCTTCGCACCGTCTTTCAGCGCGAGATAGGCTTGCCCGCGCAGGTATATCGGCAGCAGTGGATAGCCCAGCCATCCGGGACCGTAGGGCAGCGCGGGGGCGAGCGCGCCCACCGCCGCCGACGGATCGCCGGCGCGCAATGCGAGGGCCGCGCGCACGATCGGCAGGTAGTTTCCTTTTACCACCGTCGCCTCGGGCGACCGATCGGCAATCGCCTCCACGAGGTGTGACGCGTTCGCCGCGTCTCCGGTCAGCGCGAACACGATCGCCGCGCCGGCGCGCACATAGTCGCTGTCGAAGTGCGCCATCGCGGATTGCGCCCAGCGTCGTGCAACGTCGGATTTACCGGCCAGCGCATCGCGTACGGCGCTTTCGACTTCGCGCGTAGCTACGCTCTCCATGCGCCCGGTGCGGGCATAGCCGTCAATCGACGCTTGCGTGTGGTCGCGTGCCAGGGTCAGCCGGCCCGCCCAGGCCGCGAATGCGGCATCTTGCAGCAGCACCCACTCCTTCGCCAGCGGATGATCGATCAACGGACCGACGATGCCGACGCGATCGTCGGGTTTGCCGTCGAGGAATTCGCCCCAGCGCAGCCACGAGCGCAGCGATATCGAATCCAGATCCCGATCCTGCGCGAGCCGGCCGATCTGTCGCGCTTCCTCGAAACGACCCACTTGTACGAGGTTCTGCGCCAGGTTGCCGTAATTCAGGCCAACGCTCGGGTCCGCCTGCAGCGCGCGCCGCCGCCAATCGAGCGCAGTTTCGAACTGCCCGAGCGTGGTGTACAGATTGCCGAGCGCAGCGAGCGGAGCCGGATCGTGCGGATAAGTCTGCGCCCACAATTCGAGATTCTGCGCCGCCGCCTCGAGCCGGCCCGTGCCGACGGATTCGTAATACGAATCGATGTAGAACTGTTCGCGCTCGCTGGCGTAATGGCGCAGTGCGTGCGCCTTGGCGAAATATTCGGCGGCCTTTCCCTCCTCGTCTTCCGCGTCGTAGCAGCGCGCCAGCCGGGCGTACGCCATGGCGAAGTTCGGATCGAGCGCGATCGCGCGCACGAAAAACGGCGAGGCGCGCACCGATTCGTTGTCCACCAGCAGGTGACGATAGCCGATGCTGTAGGCCTGCAGAGCTTCGAGCGACGTCGTCGTGACATTCTCCGGCGGCGCTTCGTTGACCGGCAGTCCGGGCAACGACTCGCCAAGGCGCTCGCGCAGAAGCGCGGCAGCATCGCCGAGCGTGGCCAGCACTTTCTCTTTCTTGCCGGCCGTCGCCTGTTCGCGTGCGAGCACGTCGCCGGTGTTGCAGTTTGCGGCCGACAAGTGCAGCACGTACTGGTGGCCGATGCTCGAGATCGATCCTTCGATCAACACGGCGCTGCCGGTACGCTGGCAGATTTCGCGCGCGATCGGCGGTGCGAGAGGCGTGTCGACCGGCCGCGCCATCAGCGCAAGTGTCTGCGCGACACGCGAGTCGGACACCAGGTTGAGGTGCGGCGAACGTTCCAGCTGCGACAACAGACCCTGGCGAAGCGTGCCGTCGAACACGACATCGCCGGTGCTGTTGGCGAAATCGCCGACAACGACCGAATCCTTCCACGTGAGCGGCATCGTGCTGCCCGCGTTCGATGGAGCGAGCGTCAGCCGCACGCCCATGGCCGCCGCCACGAGCACGACGCCGCCGGCGAACACCCAGCGCAACCGATGGCTTGCCCGGCGCGGTCGCGCGGGCTGCACGGGATGCGCCGGGACCTGCTCGGCGGCACTGGCCGGCGCCGATTCGTTTGCCGGCGCTTTCTCATAGACGTGCTCCACCGGCGCGATGAAGCGGTAGCCCACGCGCGCTATCGTCTCGATGTATTTCGGCTCGGCGGCCGTATCGCGCAGCGCGTTGCGCAGCTTGTTCACCGCCGTGGCGAGGTTTCTGTCGAATTCGACGATGACGTTGCCCGGCCACAGACGGCGGCGGAATTCGTCATGGGTGACGATCTCGCCGTGTTTTTCGACAAGCAAGGCCAAGGCCGCGAGCGGCTTTTCCTGCAGGCGCAGGCACGAATCGGCTGAGCGCAGTTCGCGACGCCGGAAGTCCGCTTCGTATACGCCGAAACGGGTGAACAGCGGCTCCCTTTCCTGGCTTGGCTGCATGAGGGCCCCTTCAGTCGAGTATAGCAGCCGCAGATTCCCGTTGAAAACTCAAGGGATTTGGCTGGTTGATGATTTATTGAGGACTAATTGATGCGCAAACGGTTGACCACGCACGAGGCGACCTGTAATCGCCATCACGGAATCCAAGAGTCTCGGGAAGGGAAACGTCATGGTGCGTGCGCAAGTTGCCTCGCGTGTCGCTGGCATCGGTCTGTTCATCGCGGCGTTGGGATCAATTGCGGCGGAACGAAGCCCCGTGGAATGGTCGCCGTCGAGAAGCCTGGCTGCGAGTACAGCTTCGACTGCGGTCCCCTGTTCGAGTACGCCGTTCGGCAACGCCGTGCCAATAGTCAATGACTACGAGGCCATGCTGCTGCTCTGGGGCCCCGGCGGAAAATTCATCGACGAATACAGCCCATCGAGCGATACGCCGCCGCTGCAGCGCGTTTATCGCGCCAACCTGGCAACCACCAGAACGCTGCGCAAAGCGGTAACCGCCGACTTCAACGGCGACGGACGCGACGAGGTCGTCGAACTGCTCTCCGATGGCGCCGACGTGCAACTCGCCGTTTACGAACGCACGGCGACTCCGAGCGCGCAGGTGATCAGCACCTGGCTGTTCAACGAACCTGCCGTGGCCGGCAGCTTCAGCCTCGTCGCGGGCGACCTGGACGGCAGCAAGAACATGCAGCAGGAAATCGCCCTCAGCTATACCGTCGGCGGCGCCGGCGCGGACAGCGGCAAGGTTCGCGTGATCGTGCTCCAGGGTAACGGCCTTGCGCACTTCGTGCAGGCCAGCAACGTCACGGCCGGCAACTTCGCGACCACTGCCACGGGGCTGCTGTTTCCGCGGCTGGTCGTTGGCGACTTTCTCTCGCAGGGCCGCGACCAGCTGCTGCTGGCGGCCTACGACCAGACGTCCGGCGCCGTAAGCATGGACTTGCTCGAATTCGACAACGGCACGCATGCCGCGACGGTCACCACCGCGCTGCCAACCCTCGGCAATTCGATGCGCGGCGCCCATTTTGCTTCGCCTCCACTGAATGCCACGGGCGCGAAATTCTTTTACGACGATGGGACCTTCTCGAGCATGCAAGTCAACGGCGGAGGCATCCCGCTGATCGAAGCTCTCGAAGCCAACGGCGGTGATCTGGTGGATACCGCCGCGGACGAACTGGTGTTGCACCTGATGTTCATCGATCCTGTGCAAGCCAAACACCTTCTGGCGCAGCGAATGTTTCATTTCCTCACGACCCGCGACGCCAACAATGCCATCACCTCGATCGCATTGAACACCAGCACGGGATTTGCAAATACCCAATCCGACTCGAGTATCAAGGTAGCCGCCTATCCCGACCCCGCACCGAAGTTCGCAGCTGTCATTGCCGATGTCGATGCGGTTGAAAAGAAGGAGATCGTGACCGCCATAGTAGGTCCCGACCCCATCCTGGTGGGGTTGGGCCCGATGGTCTGGTCGGCGCGCAAGGCCTACGTGCAAAACGCGCCGGACTTCCAGTGGCGGAACCTGGCCGTCAACAGTGGAGGTTTATCGCCCGTCGTGTTCACGAGCACATCGCACGGCGCCATAACGGATTACCAGTGGGATTTCGGTGACAGCAGCGGTATCAGCACCGACAAGAATCCGCAGCACGCCTATACGAACAAGAAGGCGTACACGGTGACGTTGACGACGACCGACACGCACGGACAGATTCGGGCGGTCTCCAACCAGGTAACAGTAACCGGCATAGCAGACGCGGGTCCGCAATATTCCGGTTCCAGCCCGCCGTGGCTCTATCTCATCGATCCCGTTGTCCCGGTCCCCCCTGCTCCTCTCAGTGGCACATCGGCTCCCGATTATCTATATCCCATCACGTCCAATGTGAACGTCAAGATCTCGGTCGGCGACATGACCCGCGATGGCGTGCCCGAGGTGGCCGTCGCCGTCAACAACAGTGGCAGCACGATCGACACGCACCTGTTCACCCGGCAGCAGGGTGACGGCAGCTTCGGCCGCAGCACACTGCACGACACGGTGGACACCGGCGTTACTGCCATGGAAATGGTGTTCAGCGACTTCGATGGCGACGCGGTGCGTGGCGTGCTGAGTGGCGCGGCCGGGGATTGCCGCCAGGTCTCGGACCTGTCGGTCATATCGCTTACCTGGGAACCACCGTTCTTCATCGGACCGCAGGGTGCCGCATACGCCTCGGCGGTCTATGGCAGGACAGTCAGTTCGAGTTCGTCGACGGACACCGAAAGCGAAACCGCGTTTTCGAACTCGTTTACTGTGGGCGTAGGCGTCAGTGCCGAAGTTAGCGAGCCGATCGTCGCCGTCAAAACGCTTGAAATTGATGCCAAGGCGACGTTGGGTGCCGAATTCCAGCACGCGACCGGGGAAAGCCATGGCGACGAAGTCAGCTATACCACCGACAAGAGTTTTTCCATCGGCAATGGCACCGGAACTTCATCGCAGGAAGCAGTGGTTGCGACAAAAACGGATGGATCCACTTGCTATTCGTACAACGTGGTCGTTTCTCCCGGAGTCATCGTGCCGGGAAGCACCATGCGCAGTTGCAGGGCAACCGGCGAAGTGGGGGAAGGAGGCTACGGCGCCGTGGAGTGGAATCTGCTCTCGTACGAGGCGCCCCCCATCCAGGTGCCGATCAATTGGGTACCGATGCAACGCGACTGGGCCAGTCTGGCGCTCTTCCACACACCAACGTACGGATCGGATCCTGCTACGCCGATAGCGTTCGTCGCCGGGCACGGTGCGGATCAGGTCAACGACGGTCAATTCGACACGTATGCCCAATCGGTTTCTCCGGTCGACCAGCCGTATCTCGAGATCGATCTCGGCTTTGTACGCGACATTCAGTCAATCCGCGTCTTCCCGGCCGCCGATGATGGGACACCGGCTGCAGGCAAGCCACTCAATTTCAAGCAACACAACAAGGATCTTTGGGGCTTTCGACTCTATGCATCGGCGAAGCCGTTCGCCAGCGGCAACCAACCACCGACCGCGGCGAGTTCCACCACATTCGTTCCCGATGGCGTCAGCACGTTCGTGCAGGACACGGCCAGCGAAATGGTGTACCGCTTCTGGAACGTCTGGACCGTCAATCCGGACGGCAGCGGCGAACCGCTCCACGCGCGCTACGTGCGCTTGCAGAATCCCGGCACGTCAGTCAACCGCATTGGCACGGGGAAAATTAGCATTTCAGAAATCCAGGTGTTCGGCGATACGCACACCGAGCCGCAGTTCTATCCGGAAGCGGTCTGCGATCCTGTGGCCGGCGATGGAGTGTTCCTCGCCAAAGTCTACGATTTGGTCAGTCGTGAATACACGAATATCGAAGTGCGTGGTGACATCGTTTGGACGGGAACGGTGAACTCGGGCAGTACCGTTACCGGCGTGACGGTGCCGCCGGACAATGGCGGGACCCTTTGCGTCAACGCCGCCGGCGTGCGGCAGGGCCCCATCTGGCCTGGCCAAGTCATTGACGGTTTCGTCGACGTCGAGTGGAACCTCGACGGCGATACAACGCATACCGACAGCGCCACGACGACGGATGAATGGTCCGTCCATGCCGGCGCGGAGTTCGAAGTGAAGGCTGGCGCCGACGTCATGGCCGTCGCTTCAGCGGCGTACGAGTTTACCGGCGGCGTGACGACGAAAAGCCAGACCGGCACCTCGACCGGCACCGGATTTCAATTGGGCGGTGCGGTTACCGGCTTCCCGGATTATCTGGCTTCGGGTCTGGTGTATTCGGGCTGCGCGTACTATCCGCGGCCTTACAACTTCATCGTGGACAACTACTCCGATGTGGGATTCCAGCAGCGCATGAGTGTCACCGACTATGTGGTGAACCAGCAGTCCTTCAAGGGTAGCGGCGCCTGGCAGCGTGACGCGCTGGCGGCGCTGTGTTCGGACAACTCCAACGATGACCTCATCTTCGTCGACCACTTCCAGTTCGGTCTATGAGCGTCGGTCATTTGGCATCCGTGCCTCGCAACGTTTGCCGGAGCGCAGGGACACTGCGATGACAATTGCCGAACATCACCGGGGAGACCAGACAATGGGCGCCTGCAAACCAGCACCGAGAGAGCCAATGACCAGACGGCGCCTGATCGGCGCAACACGCGCAGCGGTCGCCTTGCTGCTCGCCGCCGGCGCGTGCGTTGCGTACGGCAGCGGCATAATCGTCGTGCACAATACGGGCGCCGCGGCGGGGAACACCTGCACGCTGGCGCAGGCGATCAACAAGGCGAATGCCACTGGCACCCCCCCGTTTGCAGCCCCGATCAACATCGCGATCATCGGATCGAAGGCAGCCCAGACGCCCGGGAACTGCTCGGTGACCAGCAATCCTTCCGATCCGGTCAACTTCGACATCGTCTTCGACGCGGCGCTGCCGGGCACGATCGTCCTCGACAGCATCGACAACTACTGGTACGGACCGAACGCCCTGCCGCCGATCGCAACTCCGATCGCGATCATCGGCAGTGACGCCGGCACGACTCTACAGGCAGTGCACATCGGCGATCCAACGGCCAAGACCGCCGATGCGTTCCGGTTCTTCTACGTGTCCGGCGGCATCGACGGCGAAATTCACGACACTACGTTGGCCGCAGCCAGCGGGTCGCTGACGTTGCAGAACATCGTGCTGCAGGGCGGCTATGCCAAGGGCGGCGATTCGCGTTACGGCGGCGGCGGTGCGGGCATGGGCGGCGCAATCTACAACCAGGGTTCGGTGATACTGCTTGACGTATCGCTGATCGGCAACGTCGCGCAGGGTGGCGGGTACGACGCTCTGGGCCTGGCCACGCTGTACGCGGGCGGCGGCATGGGCGAAAACGCGCATTCATACACGTCGAGCGGCAGTGGCGGCGGCTTCGGCGGTTCGCTCGGTACCATCTATGGAGGCCTCGGCGGCACCAGTTCTGCCAGCGGCGGCGGCGGCGGCGGCGGCGGATTTGTGGTCGCCAGCAACGGCGGCAACATCAGCAACACGTCAGGCGGCGGGCAGGGTGGCGGCCAGGGCAAAACCGGCGGAGGCGGGGGCAACGGCTCATCAGGTACTGGAGGCGTTGGCGGGGACGGCGGCGCCGGCGGCGGCGCCGGCAGTTTCACCGTTGGTGTCGGCACCGCGGGCGGCGGTGGCGGCGGCGGTTTTGGCGGCGGTGGCGGCGCCGGATACGGGCGCTACGGCAATGTCGGCGGCGGTGGAGGTGTTGGCGGCGGCGGCGGCAGCGGCTATGGCGGCGTAAACGACCAGACCGGCGACGGCGGCAATTTCGGAGATGGCGGTCTTGGTGCCGTGGGCGGCAATGCCGTCACGGAAAGCGGCGGCGGTCGGGGTGGCTTCGGCGGCGGCGGCGGCGGTGGCGGTACCATTGGCGGCGGCGGCGGCTTTGGTGGAGGCGCCGGCGGCGTCGACCCGAACTTCGGCGGTGGCGGTGGCGCCGGAATGGGGGGCGCGATCTTCAACCACCGCGGCTCGCTGAGCCTGCTCAACGTCACGGCTTCCGGAAATTCGGCACGCGGCGGCGCCGGTTTCAACGGAGCGTTGAACGGCAGCGGACTCGGCGCCGTGATCTTCAACCTCAACGGCGACGTCACCATCGACTACTCGACGTTCGCCGCGAGTTCCACCCAGAGCGCCAACGGATTGTCGGCAAGCAACGGCATCGAGGATGGCGCGGTCTATTCGATTGCCTATCGCAACAGGATCGAAGACGGAGTTGCGAGCACGGCGACGCTGACGATCCACGCCAGCATCATCCGCAGCGCCCGGCACGATGCCGGAAACGGCAACGCCGTCGTCGCCAACAGGATCGACGGCGACAGTCCCAATACTTCGACGATCACCTACGTCGCAGAGAGTCTCATCGCATCAGTCTCCGCCGTCGGCGGCGCGACAACGGCCGGCACGGGAACCGCTGATCCCACGGATCCGCAACTCGCTCCGCTGACCCGCTACAACACGCCGGAGGCTTCCCTGCCGGTATTTCCGACGCGCCTCGGCAGTCCAGCGCGCAAGGCAGTTGCCAGCTGCAAGGACGCCACCGGCATCAACAAGGTCTCCAGCGACGCACGCGGCGTCACGCGCTCGTACCCGATTTGCGATGCGGGTGCGTACGAGTTCGACAATGACGAAATCTTTCCCGACGATTTCGAAGGTCCTTTGTAGTCGCGCGCCAAAAGACTACGGCGGCTTCACGTCATCAGATCCTCGCCGAGTCTGGTACGAAATTGGAAGCCGCTTCGCGAATGTTGCTTCAGAATCCTGCGTCCGCTACCGGCGTGTGCGGGAACGA
>DASSGP010000318.1:0-4363 GCA_035693405.1 Rudaea sp.
CGACACCGTTCGCGCGGCACTGCCAGACGAGAGCGTCGCCGACCTGCCTAACGGCTCCTGCCTTCGGCGAGTGCGGCGCGAGTGAACTTCATTGCCTGACCACGGGACAGCGCTCTTCGCAACGAGCGGGCGCGCACGGCGCCTGGATCGCTAGTCCTGCGAAATTCGTCGGCCAAACAGCTCAGCGCGTCGCCGACCATGCGGCGATGAACCGGTGTAGCGCATCGAGTCCGTCGAATAGCGCCGCTGGCCCCGGCTGCAGGATGATCGGCGACTTGATTTCGTGCAGCTCGCCATCGCGGACAGCAGGAATTGCATCCCAGCCGGCGCGCGCGGCGACCTGCGCCGGCCGGAATTTCTTGCCGCACCAGCTGCCGAAGACGATGTCCGGCGCGCGCCGGATCACCTCGGCCGGATCGGCGATGATGCGGTCGCGCGCCAGGGATTTTTCCGCGCGTTCCGGAAAGATGTCGTCGCCGCCGGCGATCCGCACGAGTTCGGCGACCCAGCGGATGCCCGAGATCATCGGCTCGTCCCACTCCTCGAAGTAGACGCGCGGCCGGCGCGGCAGTCGCGATGCCGCATTTTGCACTTGTGCAATATGCTGCGAGGCATCCCGCGCAAGCGTTGCCGCCTTGTCTGCGGCTCCGACCAGCGCGCCGAGCCGGCCGATGTAGTCGAGGATACCGGCAACCGAGCGGTGATTGCTGATCCAGACCTCGACGCCGGCGGCGATCAACTCGCGCGCGATATCGGCCTGGATGTCGGAAAAGCCGACGACGAGGTCGGGCTCGAGCTTGAGGATCTCGCTGATCTTCGCGCTGGTGAACGCCGAGACCTTCGGCTTCTCGCGGCGCGCGCGCGGTGGGCGCACGGTAAATCCGGAAATGCCGACGATGCGCCGCTCCTCGCCGATCAGGTACAGGACTTCGGTCGGCTCCTCGGTCAGGCAGACGATGCGTTGCGGGCCGTGCATGCAATCGGAAATTGGTAATTGGAAATGGGAATGGGGATGGGGATGGGGACTTCGGCAGAGCATAAGAGGTCCGTCATCCCGGCGAAAGCCGGGATCCAGCTCCTTGACCTCTGGCTCCAGACAAAGAACCGGATTCCAGCTCGACCAGCTCCGCTGTTGAAAGCCGCTGGAATGACGAGCAAGTGCTATCTGAGCTCGTGGCTCACGGATACAGCAGCCGCTTGCTCCAGGCGCCGTCGGCCAGATCGTAGCGGACGCGATCGTGCAGGCGCGCGCGCTGGCCGTACCAGATTTCGAGCATGTCCGGCTTGAGCCGGTAGCCGCCCCAGTGCGGCGGGCGCGGCACCGGGCCGCCGGCGAACTTGCGCTCGAACTCGGCGACGCGCGCGTCGAGATCGCCGCGCGCCGGCAAGGTCTGCGACTGCAGCGATGCCCAAGCGCCGATCTGGCTCAGGCGCGCCCGGCTGGCGAAGTAAGCATCCGACGCGATCGCGTCGACCTTTTCGATCTCGCCTTCGATACGCACCTGCACGCCGTCGCGCAAGGTTTTCCACAACAGGCAGAGGGCCGCCTGCCGGTGTGCGGCCAGCTGCGTTGCCTTTGCGCTGTGATAGTTAGTGTAGAAGCAGAAGCCGGCTTCGTCGACGTTCTTGAGCAGGACCACGCGCGCCGAAATCCGCCCGGACGCGTCAGCCGTGGCCAGCGTCATGGCCGTCGGCTCCGGCTCGCCGGCTCGCGTCGCCTCGTCGAGCAACGCGCGAAACGTCGTTACGGCTTCCTGATAAAGTTCGCTCGAATCCATCCGTCAATCCATCGTTGGTTCGCACGCTGCGGAGCGCAGCGAGTTCATGCCGCATGATGCTAGCACGCAGGACCGTTATCCCGACGCCATCGTCCACGCGGTGCTCGACACGCTGACGCGCGCGGCGCCGCGGCCGTGGCTGATCGGTCTGTCCGGGCTGCAGGGCAGCGGCAAGAGCACGCTTGCCGCTCAGCTCGTCGAACTGGCGGCACGGCGCGGGATCGTCGCGCTCGCGTTGTCGATCGACGACTTCTATTTCGGCCGCGCCGCGCGTCAGCGGCTCGCGCGCGATGTGCATCCGCTGCTGGCGACGCGCGGCGTGCCGGGGACGCACGACGTCGACCTGCTGCACGCCACGCTCGACGCGCTGCGCACCGCAACGGCGCGACGGCCCGCCCGCGTGCCGCGCTTCGACAAGGGCCTGGACACGCGCATCGCGCCGTCACGCTGGCGTCCGGTCACGCGGATGCCGGAACTCGTGATCCTCGAAGGCTGGTGCATCGGTGTTCCGCCGCAGGACGCGGCGGCACTGGCCAGGCCGGTCAACCGGCTCGAACGCGACGAGGACCGCGATGCGCTCTGGCGCAACTGGGTCAACGCGCAACTCACGCGACACTATGTGCCGCTGTGGCGACGCCTCGACCGGCTGATCATGCTGCAGGCGCCGGCCTATTCGATCGTTGCGCGCTGGCGTGACGAACAGGAACGCGCGCTGCGCCGGCGCCATGCGCCGCGCGCCCTTTCAGCCGAAGCGCTGCGGCGATTCCTGATGCACTACGAGCGCCTGAGCCGGCACGCGTTGACGGCATTGCCGTCGCGCGCCGACCTGCGCATCGTGCTCGACGAAGACCGGCGCGTGCGCCGTCTGGCGAAGTCGCGTCAGGCGTTTGGCTGAACGACGACGGCAGTGCCGTAAGCCAGCACTTCGGTGATGCCGTCGGCAACTTCGTTGGCGTCGTAACGCATGCCGATGATCGCGTTCGCGCCGTGCTCGGCGCCGTGCTGCAGCATCAGCTTGAACGCGTCGTCGCGCGCCTTTTCGCACAGTTCCGAGTACAGCGTGATGTTGCCGCCGACCAGGCTCTGCAGCGCGGCGCCGATATTGCCGACGATACTGCGCGAACGCACGACGATGCCGCGCACGACGCCGAGGTTGCGCACGATCTTCTGCCCGGGCAGTTCCAGCGCCGTGGTGACCATTGCGGTCGAAACAGATGCCATGAATGGATTCCTTCTCGGATTGGCCCAGAGCTACGACGCGATGCAGCGGCGATCGCCTCGCGAACAGCGCTGTTGCCGCTGATCAGATTAGCCGAGCACGAAATTGACGCGCATATTGACGCGCCACTCGGTGATCTTGCCCGCGTCGTCGGTGACGACCTTGATGTCATTGATCCACGCACCCTTGATATTGTTGATCGTTTTCGCTGCGCGCTTCAGACCATCCCGGACTGCATCTTCGATGCCCTTGGGCGATGACGAACTGAGCTCGATGACCTTGGCAATACTCATGACATTCCCTCCGCATGATTTTATTTTGGTGTCGGAGCCGGCTTTGCGGCGCCGTTCTTTCCGGCATCGATGCAACATGCCAGACTTACTGCCCCCGTCGGCCGTCCGTGAGATTCCAGGGCACCCGGAGTCTAGCAGCGGCGCTCAGGCCGGCGCACGCGGCGCGGCAAGCTGATCGGTGCGCGGCAGCCAGCGCAACCAGATCAGCCAGAACACCAGCGCATCGAGCACGATCAGCGCCTGCCACAGGTACAAGTGAAACCACTCGAACCAGGCGTGATTCCAGCGCTGCAGGTAATACAGGCTGATGATGCGCACGAGATTCAGCGCCTGGATCGCGACGAAACCGAGGCCGATGCCGAGCAACTTGTGCTTCCACGGCGCCGGAAATGCGATCACGGCCGAAACCAGGATCAGCACCGCTTCGACGCCGTTGCAGCCGGCGACGACCTGGATGCCGCCGCCGCTCAGCGCGTCGATGATCGCATCGTTCTGGGCAATCACGTGCGCGTCGAACAGACGCATGATCCACACGCTGACGTGCGCGATAGCCGAGGTGAACGGCACGATGACCGCGTCCTGCACGGGCTGCAGCAGCTCGGCCGTGAACAGCACGCCGAGGCAGACGATGAAGATGAGGATGAATCTGATCAAGGCAGGGACTAGGGGCTAGGGGCTAGGGGCCAGCGTAAGAGCGTGCATCGTACCCGTTGGTTCCGCACGCGGACAGCCCGCGGTCTCGCTGCTCTTCCCTAGCCCCTAGTCCCTAGCCCCTATCCCCTCCTCTTCACTAGCCCCTAGTCCCTAGCCCCTATCCCCTGCTCTTCACTAGCCCCTCGTCCCTCGCCCCTGCTCTGATAGCATTCCGTCATGAACCCCGCACCGAACCTGTTCTTCGTCGGCCCGATGGGCGCCGGCAAGACGACGATCGGACGCCGCGTCGCCGAGTTGCTCGGCCTGGAGTTCTTCGATCTGGACCACGAGATCGAAGTGCATACGGGCGCGACGATTCCGCTGATCTTCGATCTGGAAGGCGAGACCGGTTTCCGCGCGCGCGAAAGCGCGCAGTTGGC
>DASSGP010000319.1:0-3628 GCA_035693405.1 Rudaea sp.
CGAGCCGCGCGCCGACGTCACCTGCTTCGAAATCCTGTCGCGCGAGTTGTACTCCGATGCGCGGCCGAGCAATCATCGCGACCACAGCGATGGCCGCTTCATGGCCTGCAGCAAGGGATTCTACGATCCGGCCGTGTTTACGAAGGGACGCGACCTGACCGTTACCGGCAGCCTGAACGGCACCGAGCAGCACAAAGTCGGTGAATTCAATTATACATTTCCACAAGTAACGGCCGACCAGGTCTACCTGTGGCCGGAGCGCACCTACTACGCGGGCTACTACGGCGGCTACGGCGGCTGGTACGACCCGTTCTGGGGTCCGGGCTGGGGCCCGTACTATGGCGGCTGGGGCTGGTGGGGTGCGCCACCGGTCGTCGTCGTGTCGCCGCACCATCATCACTGACGAAGTAGGGACGAGGGGCGAGGGGCGAGTTAGAGCCGAGACACTCTGCCTTCAACTCGCTACCTGTTCCTATCCCGGGGGCCACGCCATCTGTCGCCCCGCGAGCAAATGCAGGTGCAGATGGAATACCGTCTGCCCGCCATGGCGATTGCAGTTGACCACGCAGCGGTAACCATCGTCGGCGAAGCCCTGATCCTTGGCCCAGCGCACCGCAGTCGCGAACAACCTGCCGACCAGCGCGCCATCGTCGGCCTGCAGGTCGTTCAGGGTCGCGATCCGGCGCTTAGGAATGAACAGCACGTGCACCGGTGCCTGCGGGTTGACGTCGCGGAAGGCAAGCATCTCGTCGTCTTCGTAGACGATATCGGCCGGGATCTCGCGGCGGATGATCTTGTCGAAAATCGTGTCGGTCATGGGAGCGCCCTAGGACAAGGAAGAGTGAACGACGGTGAGGAAAAGCATGACAGGGCACGGCCATGGCTACCAGTAGTCATGTCCCTCGCCCCTCGCGCCTCTCTCTTAAAGATTCTGCCGTCCGCCGAAGGCATGCGCCAGCGTGCCGCGATCGACGAATTCGAGCTCGCCGCCGAGCGGCACGCCGTGCGCGAGCCGCGTCGCGCGCACTCCGGCCTGGCGCGCTATCTGAGCAAGCAGGTGCGCCGTCGCCTCGCCTTCGACCGTGGCATTCGTGGCGATGATCAATTCGCGCACTTCGCCTTCGGCGAGCCGCGCGGCGAGAAGATCCAGGCCGAGTTCCTGCGGCCCGAGACCGTCGAGCGGCGATAACCGTCCGAGCAGCACGAAGTAGCGTCCGCGAAATCCGGTCGCCTGTTCAATTGCGACCTGATCCGCCGGCGTCTCGACAATGCACAGCGTGTGCGCATCGCGCGCGGAACCGGCGCAGACAGGACAGACCGGCGTATCACTGAACGTGCGGCAGCGGCTGCAGTTGCCGATGCGATCCATCGCCGCCGCCATTTTCTCGGCCAGGCGCCGCGCGCCGGAACGATCGCGCTCGAGCAGATGAAACGCCATGCGCTGCGCCGTTTTCATCCCTACGCCGGGAAGACAGCGCAGGGATTCGATGAGTTCGCTGAGAAGGGGGGAGGAGGACATTGTCAGGGCTGGGGGCTGAGGGCAGAGAGCTGAAAATCAAGAGCGTCACGCTTTGGCACTTCAGCCCTCAGCCCTGCTCCTCAAAACGGCAACTTGAATCCAGGCGGAAGGTTCATTCCACCCGCGACACCGACCATGCGCTCCTGGCTCGCCGCGGCGACCCGATTGACCGCATCGTTGAATGCCGCGGCAACGAGATCCTCGGCCATGTCGGGATCGTCGGCCAGGATCTTGCGGTCGATCGCGACGCGGCGCACTTCGTGGCGGCCGTTCATCGTCACGCTGACCATGCCACCTCCGGCCTGACCGGTGACTTCGATCTTCGCGATCTCCTCCTGCGCGCGCTTGAGGTCCTCCTGCATGCGCTGCGCCTGCTGCATCAACTGCCCCATCGCTCCACGCATGTCACTTCTCCGCAGACGTGTTGTTCGCCGACGCGGCCGGGTCAGCTCTCATCGAATCGGGCCTGATTGAATCGGGCCTGATTGAATCGGGTTTGATCGAATCGCTGACGAGCCGCCCGCCGAATTCGCGCAGCAGGCTCTGTACGCCCGGATCACCCGCCAAGGATTCCTCCGCGGCGCGCTGGCGTGTCGAGCGGTCGCGCTCGGCGATTTCAGCCGGGACGTCGACGGCGCCCGCCGCTTTTTCGAAGCGCACCTTGAGTGGCCGGCCCAGCAACGCACTGAGTTTCTGCTCCATCATCGCGACCAGAGGCGGAGCGCTGAAATGTTCATGAACGGGTTTGAGGGCAAGGCGAACGACGCCGCCCTCGATGGCAATCAGGCTGGCGTGAAGTGCCAGTTGGCCAACCGGTCCCTTGAGACCCGCAGCTTCGATCAGCGCCGGCCAATCTGAAAGATCCGCAGGCGTCTTGCCGGCCTGCGGCGCTGCCGCGACCGCCGAGGCCGGATCGGGCGCGCGCGTCGGCGCAGCAGCGGCGGGTTTGTCTTGTGTCGACGCCGCCGCACGTGTGGGGTGCGCCTGGCCTGCGGCGACCGGTGGCGCCGAGGCTGGCATCTGGCGCGGAGTTTCGGCGGCGACCACCGGGCGAAACGCGAGCATGCGCAACAGGACCATTTCGAAACCCGCACGCGGCGTTGGAGCCAGCGGCAAGTCGCGGCGTCCGGAAATCGCTATCTGGTAGTACAGCTGCGTGGCCTCGGGCGCGAGGTCGGCTGCTAGCGCGTCGATGCCGGCATCATCGGCTTCGTCCGGTGCCGAGTAACCGCTGACCAACTGCTTGAGCTGCACGCGGTGCAACACCGCGGCGACTTCATCGAGCACGCCGGCAAAATCCGGCGAGAACTCCGCCAGCCGGTCGATTTCCGCCAGCAGGGCGGCGCCATCGCCGGCATGAACCGCTTTGAGCAGCGCGAATACGCGTCCGCGCTCGATCGTGCCGAGCATCGCGCGCACGTCAACCGCGCGCACGCTGCCCGCGCCATAGGCGATCGCCTGATCGAGCAGGGACAGACCATCGCGCAGCGAGCCGTCCGCCGCGCGGGCCAGTTCGGCCAACGCATCGGCTTCGAAGACGATGGCCTCGGCATCGAGGATATGCCGCATCTGGCCGGTGATCTGTGCCGGCAACAGGCGCTTGAGATTGAATTTGAGGCAGCGCGACAGCACGGTGACCGGAAGCTTTTGCGGATCCGTCGTCGCCAGCAGGAACTTCACGTGCGGCGGCGGCTCCTCCAGCGTCTTGAGCAGCGCGTTGAACGCAGGCTTCGACAGCATGTGCACTTCGTCGATCAGGTAGACCTTGAAGCGGCCGCGCGCCGGCGAATACTGCGCATTCTCGATGACGTCGCGGACATCGTCGATGCCGGTGTTGCTGGCCGCATCGATTTCGAGCAGATCGACGAAGCGTCCGGCGTCGATGTCCACGCAGGCGCCGCACTCACCGCATGGCGTCGACGACTGGCCGCGCTCGCAGTTCAGCGATTTGGCGAAGATGCGCGCAATCGTCGTCTTGCCGACACCGCGCGTGCCGGTGAACAGGAACGCATGATGCATGCGATCGGAATCGAGCGCATTGCTGAGCGCGCGCACGACGTGTTCCTGGCCGACCAGCTCGGCAAACCGTTTCGGCCGCCATTTGCGCGC
>DASSGP010000320.1:0-7269 GCA_035693405.1 Rudaea sp.
CGGAGCCGGGTCCGAACGTGTGGCCGGTGTGGTCGACCTCGTCGAAGTAGATCGTGACGAAGTCCGGCCGCTGCGGCTGCGGAAGATCGAGCCACTGCAGCGCCTGGGTAACGCGCGCGTCGGAACTCAGCGTGGCATCGAAGTGCAACCAGTGTTCCGGGCGCACGCCGCCGATCGCAACGTCCGAGCCCGGCCAGAACACGGTCGCAGCGTGCCTGCCTTGCTTTTCGACGCTGACCCAGAGCGGTTCGCCACCCCACCAGGCCGGATTGTCGATCGTCGCAGCGTCCTTGTACACGAACGGCACCGCGATTGCCGGGTCGACCATGCGATTGTTGACGATGCCGTGGTGGTCCGGATACAGGCCCGTGACGATCGTGTAGTGGTTGGGAAAGGTCAGCGTCGGAAACGTCGGACGCAGCGACTCCGCGCGCACGCCACTGGCGCCGAGCGCGGCGAGAGTCGGGCTTCGGCCACGCTCGAGATAGTCGGCGCGATAGCCATCGATCGAAATCAGGATCAGCGGCGAATACGTCGGCCGCTTCGGCGCTTCCGGCGCGCACGCCGCCAGCGAACCAAGCAAGGACACAAGCAGCAGACCGGCGGCTGCGCGTATCGCGAGAGTGGGCAAGCAGCCAGGAGGCGACTCTACCGTCGCTGTGCGCAAGCTGCGCCGACCGGGTATGCCGTGATGGGTGCATTCGCTGGTTTGCGTACATATGCCTGAAGACCCATTTGGGGCAATCGGGAAAATGTTTGTCATGTCTGCATCAAGAATTGCCTGCGCGATCGCAGCGATTGTACTGTGCACTCAGGCTGCTCACGCGGATTTGCTGATTGGCGACTTTCGCGAAACCAATGGCGTGGGTCCGGTGCTGCGGTACGGCGACTCCGCCGCGGGAGCGGCCGCGCCGACCGGCGCGTTCTACACCAATCTCGACGGCGGCGCCGACGTGCTGCACAGCGCTGCCAGCCTGACTTACGAACCGGTCGAGAATGTCGTGTACGCCGCTGACTTCTACGGGCAGGCGATCCGCGTCTACCCGTCTGCCGCGAGCGGCAACGCGGCCGCATTGCGCACGCTGAATCCGCCGCAGCTCGGACAGCCGATCCAGGTCGCGATAAGCAATGCGCACGATGAGCTGATTGCCGTTACAAGCAATGGCGTCGAAACGTATCTCCGTTCTGCGTCGGGCAGCTCGGCGTACCCGCAGCGCGCTCTGCCGTTGAGCAACACGAGCGCAGGCAGCCGCACCCGCTTGAACAATCCGGGCGGCGTCATTCTGCGTCCGTCGAGCGACGAGATTGCCGTCCCCGACTACGGCGTTGGAGCGGGAAACGCCTATTTCGGCGTAGTGCTCTTCTTTCCGCGCGCGCTCACCGGCAATAGCGCGCCTTACCGCACGCTCGAAGGACCGCAGACGCTGCTCGGCATCGACGCGTTTGGCATTGCCTACGACAAGGCCCACGACGAAATTCTGGTCCTGTCGCAGGATTCATCGCAATATCCCTATGTCTACCGGATCAGCACGTTTGCCGGCAGCGCAAGCGGCAATACCGCTCCGCTGCGCAGCATCAGCGGCGCCAACACGCTGCTGGCGAATATCCACGCGATCTCCTACGACGACTTCGATGAAGTGCTGTATGTAAGCGAAGGCGGCGAGAACGGAATTCCGGCGCGGGTGCTTGCCTTCGCGCGCGGCGCGAACGGTGACGTGGCTCCGGATCGCGTCATCGTCCCGAACGGGGCGAGTTTCGTGGTCCCGCAAGGCATCACGTCGGTGTACGACGACATTTTCAAGAACGGGTTCGACTGAGCGCGACGTTCGAGTCTTCCAGCAGCCGTACCCGGCTGCTGGAAGAAAGAGTCCCTACAGCGCCGCCGCGCCGAACGTGTCGCAGGTCTTGATGTCGCCCGACGCGAAGCCGGTCTTGAACCAGCGCGAGCGCTGCGCCGACGTGCCGTGCGTGAACGAATCCGGCACGGCGTAGCCGCGCGACTGTTTCTGCAACGTGTCGTCGCCGACGGATGATGCGGCGTTCAACGCAGCGTCCACATCGCCGGCCTGCAGCCAATTCAGCTGAGCCTGCGAGCGGTTACCCCATACGCCGGCGAAGCAGTCGGCCTGCAATTCCTGGCGCACCGAAAGACCCGCCGCGCCCTCCATCGGCTGGCCCCGCCGCCGCGCCTGCTCGATCTGCGGAATGATGCCGAGCAGATTCTGCACGTGGTGGCCGACTTCATGCGCGATCACGTACGCACGCGCGAAATCGCCCTGCGCGTGGAAGCGCGTGTCCATCTCGTGGAAGAAATCCAGGTCCAGATACACGCGATGATCGCCGGGGCAGTAGAACGGACCCATCGATTCGGATGCGCGTCCACACGCCGATTGCACGGCGCCGTGGAACAGCACGAGCTTTGGCTGCTCGTACTGCTGCCCGCTTGCCTGGAAACTTGCGCCCCAGACGTCCTCGGTGCTGCCGAGAATCGAGCGCACGAACTTCACCTGCGGATCGGCCGCATTTGTCGGCTGGCGCGTCGGCGCCGGAGTGCTCTGCTGCACCTCGCTGCCCGTGTCGCCGCCAAGGAACAGCCCGAACAGGATCGGGCGCAGGCTTGGGAACATCAGGCCGATCACGACGACCAGGATGATGCCGCCGATGCCGAGATGAAAGCCGCCGAAGCGCATCCCGCCGCCGCCGAAGCCGCCACCGCCACCGCTGCCGTCGTCTTCGACGACGTTGTCGCTCTCGCGACCTTTCTGCCAGTCCATACGGTTTCTCCTCGGCCTGCCGGCAAACGTGGAAGAACACTACTCCGTGGATCGGTTTTGCCGCAAGCGCCAGAGCGCGGCCGTTAATCGAACGTGCAGGAAGTGCCATCAGCGCTGCGCATGGCCTGACGCTCTGGCGCAGGCGCGAGCACGGAAGGTTCACGTCTAAAGGCAGGCGGGAAGCACAGGCGGCACGGCCGTGCCGAAGGTGTTCGACGCCCAGCAGTTGTCCGCGCCGGAACCGTCCCAGACGAGATCGGCGCTGAGCGCATCGAGTTCCGGAATACCGGTCAGGATACCGCCATTGCCCTGAGCGATATTGTTCGTGATGCGATTGCCGTCCGGCCACGGATCGACGTCGATCCCCGCGCACGGCTGGCCGGCAAGCGCCAGGCCCAGGCACAGACTCACGTTGGCGATTCCGGCGAAGCCGTTCGCGCTCACGTTGTTGCGCGATACGACCGACGTGTCGGCGCCGACCAGCAGCACGCCGATGCCCGGCGGAAGCACGGCAATGAAATCGTCGGGCGAAGCCGAATTTGCCCGATTGTTGTCGTGCACGTGATTGAATCCGACGAACGTCGTCTCCTGCGTCTTGATGACCTTGTCGACGCCGACGTCGAGGAGTATGCCGAGCGTGTTGCCGAACACATCGTTGGCGGTCACGGCGCAGTGCCGGCTGTTCTGCACCTCGATGCCGAGCAGGCTGTCATGGACGCGATTGCGCGTGACCAGCACATCGTCGCTCTGGCCGACATACACGGCAGCGTCCGTCGTCGTGTTGACCACTTCGTTGCGCGCGAGCAATCCGTGCTTCGACAATATCGGAAACAGACCGTAGACCAGGTTTCCATCGGAAATATTGTCGGCCAGCGCAAAACCGTCGACGCAGGCCAGATGTACGCCATGCTCGTCGAAGCCGCGCACAGTGAATCCGGTCAGCGCAAAATGTCTGAGCACGGCGCCCGAGGTGGCGCACGGCGGGCTCTCGTCGTTCGCCTCCGCCGCCGCGCCGGTTGAATCCGCGGGGCTGACCCAGATTCCGTACGACTGGCCACCGGCATTTTCGAGTACGACGGGTCGGCCCGGTCGTGAGTTGCCGATCAGCTCGATGCCATCGACCGTCACCGTCAACGCATTCAGATCGCCCGCGGCGCCTTCGTGATAGACGCCCGGTTGTACGACAATGCGATCGCCGGATTGAGAGAATTGCAGAGCTGATGCGATCGAGTCGCCAGGATGAACGACGCGAGTACGTGCAGAAATGGCAGTCGGGATTGCGAGGCTGGCCGCCAGAACGACCAGGGCGAAGCGGTGCGGAAGTCGAGGCATGGCGATCTCCTCCACGCGTCGGATCGGCAACTGCCATTTCGGCAAGCGCAGATCGCGGACCCCCCGCGCCGGCAGACTAGCAAAGGCGCCGTGGTGCGGCAAGGTCGATCGGATCCAGCGCAAGGTCACCGAATGAGGGCAAGTCTGTGCGGATCGGATGCGGCACGTGAGTGCGTGTTCGCTTGATCTGGATCAAGCGGAAATTCGACTGCGAAGGAGAGCATCGGCGGGGCGCGTTGGAAGCGCCGCGCGCATTGCCGATACGGTATCCGAGGACAGTCCTGACGATCTGTGCGCGCCACGACCCGCGATCCTTCGCTCATGCGGTGCTGGGGCGAATTGACGCCGGTTTGCCCGATGCACCATCGTCATGGAGTCAGCCATGATTGTCATCATCCTGTTGACCCTGCTCTTCGCCACGGTCTTCGCGCTGACGCTCGTGACTTATCGACGCGCCATCGGCCAGGCCCGCTCGCGGGTCGCAACCGGCGGCAGGATCGTGCGAACATCGTGCGGACCGATCGAGTACGCCGAAGCAGGCGAGGGACAGCCGATCCTGCTCGTGCATGGGGCTGGCGGTGGATATGACCAGGGACTGGATTTGGGCGCGCCGCTGGCTCGAAGCGGGTTCCGCATCGTCGCGATGTCGCGGTTCGGCTACCTGCGAACGCCGCTACCCGTCGACGCATCGGCTGTTGCGCAGGCCGACGCTCATGCCGCCCTGCTCGACGCGCTCAAGATCGAGCGCGCGGCGATCATGGGTGCATCAGCCGGTGGTCCATCGGCGATCCAATTCGCATTGCGGCACGCCGATCGATGCAGCGCGCTGGTCCTGCTGGTGCCGGCTGCCTATGTGCCGCGCGCCGGCGGCGCGCCGTCGGTGCGGACTCCGGCCCGGACGACATTCCTGTTCGGCACGGCGCTCAAGTCAGACTTGCTTTTCTGGGTGGCGCTGCGGCTCCTGCGCTCGACCGCTATCCGTTCGATTCTGGGCACGCCGCCGGCCCTCGTGGATCGCGCCAGCGCCGACGAACGTGCCCGCGTCAATGAAGTGCTGCAGCACATCCTTCCCGTTAGTTTGCGCAGGCTGGGTCTGCTCAACGATGCGGCGGTGATTTCTTCGCTGCGGCGCTACGACCTCGAACGGATCGCCGTTCCCACGCTGGCGATCAGCGTCGCCGATGACCTGTATGGAACGTTCGACGGCGCGCGCTACACGGCCGAGCATGTTCCGCGAGCCCGATTCATCGGTTACCCGACCGGTGGCCACCTGTGCGTGGGACATCAGGACGACGTCGCCAGCGAAATCGCCGCGTTCCTGCGCTAGCAGGACGGTCGCGTTGCCGCGTGTGCCAGGCCGCTAGGTTCCCTGGGACGCGTCAGAACTCCAGCTTCATGATCGAGAAATCATCTTCGAGAGTTTCCTCTCCGTGCAATTCCTGGACGAACGCGAGCAATCGTTCGAGCTCGGAGGCGCCCGCGGGCACGGGCCGGGAGAGAATTTCCTCGAAACCCGCTTGGTCGAGCATGCTGCCGTCGGGCCGGCCGATTTCGCACGTGCCGTCGCTGAAGACGAACAGGCGCGACTCGCGCGGGATCACGAATGTTTGCGCGGCATAGCGCGTGACCGGCAGCATGCCGAGGATCGGTCCCTTGGCATTGAGCAGCCGGACTTCACCGCGCGCGTCGCGCGGGCCGCAGATCAGAATCGGCGCAGGATGACCGGCCGACGCGTATTTCATGAGTCTGGTCGGCGCGTGGTACACGCCATACCAGATCGTGAAGTACATGTCGTTGTGCAGTTCCATCTGGTACACCCGATTCATCGCATTGAGCACGGCTTCGGGGTCGTGGAAATCGGTTTGCGGCAACGCTTCCGAGCGCAACGTCTGGTTGGCGGCAACCGACAGCAGCGCTGCCCCGACGCCGTGGCCGCACACGTCGAGCAGATAGAGTGCGAAATGCTCGTCGTCGAGCCAGTGGTAACCGAACGAGTCGCCGCCGAGTTCCGTCGTCGGCACGAACAGCCAGTCCAGGACAAACGGTTTCTCGAACGGGGCGGGCAGGCACGAGCGAACGTATTTTTCGGCTTCGAGCAATTCCTGCCGCAGGCGATTGTGCGTGACGAGCAGCGCGTCGCGCGATTCGGCCAGTTCCCGATGCGCGCGCGTCAGTTCGGTGTTGGCCGCTTCGAGCTGCTCGATCAGCCGGGCCTCGCGCTCGCTCAGGAGCGTCATGTCGTACGCTTTCTGCTGGACCAGCTGGGCTTCGTCGTGCTCCGCCGTCATGTCGAGCAGGATGATCCAGACGACGTCGTCGTCGGCAAAAAAATGCACGTCGGCGATGCGGCCGCTCGGCATCTCCAGCGAGCGGATCAGGAACGGCGTTTCGAACAGCGGCAGCAGTCCCTCGGTGAACGGCAGCTGATCCGTTGCGGAAGTTCCGGTTGCCAGGTCCGTCAGCCCGTAGTGCGCGAGCTCGCCGCCCATGCGCACGAGAACCTGCGCTTCGTCGACGACGAAATGCGCGAGGAAGCGCTGCGCGCCGACGAGCCGAAGCACTTCCTCGGAAACCTTGGCGGGAAGTTCCTGCTCGATGCTGTGGGCCGTGACGTCCAAGCTGCTGTCAGCCCACGATCCGCTTTGCCAGCTCGGCGAACGCCTCCTCGACGCCGGCGCCGGTCTTCGCGCTCGTACGCTCGACGGTCCAGCCGGCTTTCTGCAGTACCTCGATGTGCTCCGCGGCGATATCCCAGACTTCGACGTCGATCTTGTTGAGCAGGCACAGGAATGGAATGTCGCCGATCTCGGTTGCCACGCGCGACTGGATCGCGCGCGCGACGTCCAGCGTCTGAGCGCGCGTGACGTCGATGACGAGCAGATATCCGGCGGCGCCCCTGAGGTAACTCGTGCGCACGGCTGAGACTTCGTCTTCACCGGCGATGTCCCAGATGACGAGGCTGACCGGCGTCGCGCCGACGTCGACGGCCTTCTTGTCGATCTTCACTCCGACTGTCGTGAGGTACTTGTCGGAAAAAATGCTGGAGACGAAACGTTGCGTCAGGCTGGTCTTGCCGACGCCGAACGCGCCCAGCAGGCATATCTTCTTTTGCAGCACGGTTTTTCTACTCGCTCGTGGTGACGGTAAGGGTGACGCATCGGTT
>DASSGP010000321.1:0-6426 GCA_035693405.1 Rudaea sp.
GGCCCACCCTACAGCTCGGCGGTGATTGACTTGAATGCACCGTCGCCGCGCACGTATTCCGGGCGCGGCGTCACGAACCGGCGCGGATCGAGGCGCGTGTTCGACATCTGCTCGATGAAGAAGAATCTCCAGCCGGTCGCGTTTTTCGACGGGCTTTCGCATTCGATCTGGTAGGCGCACAGCAGCGAGCGGCCCCAGCGATCCAATCCGAACGTGTGCGGTTCCACGGTGCGCGTCTTGCCGTGATAGTCCAGCACGAGCAGATGCCGCGTGCCGATCGCCTCGACGATCGCAGTCGTTGTCTTCAATCCGCTCACCCGAGGCCGCTCCGGTCAATTCAACGAGGGCGCGATTGCGCGCGTCTCATGGGTTCGTCAGCACCGGATTGTCCCAGCCCGCTTTCGGCGCGAAGCGTTTACCGTACTTGCCGGCCAGCGTTTCGAGCTGCGTCTTGATCCTGTCGGCACCCTCGGCGCGAATGTGCTGGATCGGGCCGCCGCGAAACGGCGCGAACCCGGTACCGAAGATCACGCCGGCATCGAGCAGGTCGGCATCGTCGACGACACCATCGTGCAGGCACGAAACGGATTCGTTGAGCATCGGCAGGATCATCCGTTCGGTGATGTCGGCTGGCGCCTGATAGTTCGGGTCGACTTCGGGTTTGACCGGTTTTCCATTTTCCCACTTGTATAAACCTTCGCCGGTCTTCTTGCCGCGCTTGCCGTCGGCGATCAGCGCGTCGAGTCCCTCGGGGATCTCCAGGCCGAGATATTCGCCGACTTCCTTGCCGACCGAAGCGCACACGTCGAGGCCGACCGTGTCGGCCAGTTCGATCGGCCCCATCGGCATGCCGAATTTCTTCGCCGCCTTGTCCAGCACCGGCCCCGGCACTCCTTCCTTGAACAGGCGCAGCGACTCGAGCAGATACGGCATCAGGATCCGGTTGACGAGGAATCCCGGCGTGCCCTTGACCGGCACCGGCAGCTTGTCGATCGCCTTGCAGAAAGCGAACGCGTGCTTTTCGTTGGCGGCGTCGAGCTGGTCCTGGCGCACGATTTCGACCAGCGGCATTTGCGCGACCGGATTGAAGTAGTGCAGGCCGAGAAAGCGCGAAGGCGCATTCACGGCTGTGCGCAGTTCGTTCAACGGAATACTCGAGGTGTTCGTCGCCAGCAGCGCGCCGGCCTTCATCGACGGCTCGGTCTTTCGATACAGTTCCTGCTTGGCCTCGAGATTTTCGAAGATCGCCTCGATGACGAGATCGGCATCGGTTATCCCTTTGCCCTCGATGTCGGCCTTGAGGCGCGCGGCAGCGGGCTGGATGCGCTCCGGTGTCTTCAGGCGCTTCGCGAACAGATCCTGCGCGCGGTCGAGCGCAGGCTGGATGAACTTCATCTCGCGATCCTGCAGCGTGACGTCGAAGCCGCGCAAGGCGCACCAGGCGGCGATGTCGCCGCCCATGACGCCGGCGCCGACGACATGCACGCGCTTGATGGCGGCGTCGCTGCCGGCACCGAGTCCCTTCAAGCGCTCCTGCAGGAAGAACACGCGGACAAGGTTGCGGCAGGTCGGCGTCTTCGCAAGCTTGGCGACAGAGCGCGCTTCGAGTTTCAAGCGCTGAGTGATGCTCGATCCGCCGCGGCGCCATACCTCGATCAGCGCGAATGGCGCCGGATATTGATCGGGCCGCACCTTCGCCGCGGTTTGCTTGCGCACGATCGGCGCGAGGATCTGGCGTACCGGCCAGATATTCGTCGCCCAGGCCTTGGCGCGCTGCGCAAATGGCCGCTGGCGTGGGTGGCGGATGAGTTCCCGGGCCGCTTCGAGCAGAAGGTCGGGCGAGGTCAGCGCATCGACGACGCCGAGCGATCGGGCAGCTTCAGCCGACAGCGCTTTGCCGGTCAGCATGATCGGCAACGCATCGGTGGCGCCGATCAGGCGCGGCAGACGCGCGCTGCCGCCCCAACCGGGGTGGATGCCAAGCATGACCTCGGGCAAGCCGATCTTCGTCGATGGATCGCGCGTTGCGATGCGATAGCGGCAGGCAAGGGACAATTCAGTGCCGCCGCCCATGCAGAAACCGTGAATCGCCGCTACCGTCGGACAACGCAGGCGCGCCAGGTTCTGGAACACGCGCTGGCCGTTCTCGATGCTGGCAAGAACGCCGCCTTGCTTTTCGTAGAGCTCGAACTCGCGTATATCGGCGCCGGCTATGAATCCATTGCTCTTGCCGGAACGAATCACGACGCCCTTGGGAGGATCGAACGACAGGCGTTCGACAATCTGGGCCAGTTCCTCGAGCACAGCGCGGTTGAGTGCGTTGACCGAGGCGCCCGCCCGATCGAGCGTCAATACGACGATGCCGCCGCCATCGGTTTCGGCTTGCCAGTGGGAAAAGCGCAGACCTTCGAACATGGCAGCCTCGGACGCGTGCAGGGCAGGACAGCTATAATCCGGGTTCGGCGCGCCCGCGGTCAATCTCGGCCGGTGGGGTTGGGGGTCGGGTCCTGATTGATCCGCTTGTCGGCCGCCTCCACATCAGGCGGATGCAACGGAATCACCCGGCGGAACTAATCACGATGGCTCATGGTCTGGCATTGGCGCTCGATCGGGTCGCGGACAAACGGAGCGAAGCCCGGATGGGCGAGACAGACACCGATCAGGCCCTGGTCGAGCGGGTCCAGCAGGGAGACAAGCGCGCCTTCGATCTGCTGATACGCAAGTACCAGCACAAGCTGATCAGCGTGATCTCGCGCTATGTCTCCGACTGGAGCGAATGCCAGGATGTTGCCCAGGAGGCCTTCATTCGAGCTTATCGCGCGATCGGCGCATTTCGTGGGGACAGTCAGTTCTACACGTGGATGTACAAGATCGCGATCAATACCGCCAAGAACTACCTGGTCTCGCAGGGCCGCCGGCCGCCCCAGGACGATGTGTCGATCGACGACGCGGTCCAACTCGAGGGCAGCGCGCGCCTGAAGGACCGGGCGACCCCCGAGCACGAACTTTTGCGCCAGGAAATTGAACGAACCGTGTTCGAGACTGTCGAAGAGTTGCCCGAGGAATTGAAAACCGCGATTACCCTGCGCGAAGTCGACGGGCTGAGCTACGAAGAGATCGCCGAAAAGATGAATTGCCCCATAGGAACGGTGCGCTCGCGGATTTTTCGGGCGCGCGATGCAATAGACCAGAAACTGCGTCCTCTGTTGTCCGATGTCCAGGTATCCGACCATGAATGAAACCGCCAAGGAACAACTGTCCGCATTGATGGATGGCGAGTTGCCGCGTGACGAACTTCGCTTCCTCCTGCGTGGCCTCGATGGCGATGCCGGGCTGGCCCAGCGTTGGTCCCGCTATCACGTGGCGCGGGCAGTGCTCCAGCGCCAGTACGTGCCGGCCGCTACCGGCGATGATCGATTCGCCGCGGCCGTGATGTTGCGACTGGAGCCGGCACCGGCACAAAGACGCGTGGGACGCATCGCCCGCTGGGCCGGTGGTGGGGCGATCGCAGCTGCGGTCGCAGTGGTCGCGCTGATTGCTACCCGCCCGGCGGGTGAAAACGGCGCGATGCCCGTGGCGAGCACTGATCTGGCGGTGGGCACCCCGTCGTTGCTGTCCCCGCAGCAGCCAGCCGTGGTTGCCAGTCAGGCCCGGCAGCAGCCGGTATTCGTGCCGCTGCCAGCCATGCCGGCGACATTCTCCGACGCGCAGCCTGCCAGCTTTGAATCGTTCGTACCCCTTTATTCGGCGAATCCGCGCAGCCCGGTGCAATCGACCGATGCGACGCCAAACGGCTTCGTTCCGTATGTTCTGATGGTTGGATCGCGCCAAAAGCCCGACGTCCAGGCAGCTGCAGGACAGGATGCGTCACCGCCACCGCAACGGTAGAGCTCCGGGACATGGCCCGGGCGCTGATCCGGGCTTTTTTTAACTCTCGACCTTCCCGGACGCGCTGTGTGCCTTGATGGGGCCGCAATTCGGCCCCATGAAATTGCCTGAATAGTCGCTGTGCAGAGCCTGAATTTTTCCGGAACTAAGATGCGCGCAACCGATCAAAAGCGGGCATCGAGTTTGTGCAACTTCTTCGAGGTAGACACTACTATGCAAACCACATTTCTGGCCCGGGTCTCGTTCGCGATCGCGTTCGTCGTGGCGGCAGCTTCGGCGCAGGCGGTCGACCTTCCGGACTTCACCCAGCTTGTCGAGAAGAACGCCCCGGCGGTCGTCAACGTGCAGGCAACGCAGAGCGACGAGGGCGCGGCCGCGCAGGGCGACATCGACGATCAGGATGTTCCCGAAATCTTCAAGCGCTTCTTCGGCCCCGGCGCGCGTCCGCCGCATGGCGGCGGCGGAGAGCGTCGCTCGCTCGGCTCGGGCTTCATCATTTCGGCCGATGGCTACGTGCTGACGAACAACCACGTCGTCGAAGGCGCTGACGAGATTCTCGTGAGGCTATCCGATCGGCGCGAGCTCGACGCCAAGGTCGTCGGCACCGACAAGGAGTCCGACGTCGCGCTGCTCAAGGTCAACGCGACCGGTCTGCCGACCGTGGCGCTCGGCGATTCGACCAAGCTCAAGCCCGGCCAGTGGGTCGTGGCGATCGGTTCCCCGTTCGGCCTGGATCATTCGATCACGCACGGCGTCGTCAGCTACGTCGGCCGCAGCAACGGTGGCGCGGACCAGCAATACGTGCCTTTCATCCAGACCGATGTGCCGATCAACCGCGGCAACTCGGGCGGCCCGTTGTTCAATCTCGACGGTCAGGTCGTCGGCATCAACTCGCAGATCTTCTCGAACACGGGCGGCTATATGGGCGTCTCATTCGCGATTCCGATCAGCGTTGCCATGAATACGGTCGAGCAGCTCAAGTCGAGCGGGCACGTTTCGCGCGGCATGATCGGCGTCGGCATCCAGGCGGTAACCCGCGAATTCGCCAAGACCCTGGGCCTGCCGAGCACCACCGGCGCGCTGGTCATGAGCGTCACGCCGGGTAGCAGCGCCGACAAGGCCGACATCAAGGTGCAGGACGTGATCCTGGCCTATAACGGTCATCCGATCGACCAAACGTCGGATCTGCCGCTGCTGGTCGGCAATACCAAGCCCGGAACCAAGGCCGACGTCAAACTTTTCCGTGACGGCAAGACCTTGACAGTCCCCCTCACGGTCGGCGAGTTGCCGCGCGACAAGTCCACGCTTGCCAGCCTGACCACAGAGTCCGGCAAGAACCAGAATCGGCTCGGCATCAGCGTCGAGGATCTGAACGCCGAGCAGCGCAAGCAACTCGGCGTCAAGGACCAGGGCGTCGTCATCACCGATCTGAACGGGGCGGCACGGCGCTCGGCGCTGCAACCGGGCGATGTCGTCCTCATGGTCAATCGCAAGCAGGTCCGGACGGCGCAGGAATTCGACAACGCCGTCAAGGACGTCAAGGAAGGCGATTCGGCGATGCTGCTGGTCAAGCGCGGCGACGCTACGCAGTTCGTTGCGATCGCAGCGCCGAAACCCAAGGACCGCGGGTGATTGCCGCAATCGGTCCGATGCGGACCACGGGCGGCATCCCGACGCCAGTGCGGGGCGGCGCCTAGCAAGCAGGAACAAATCGGGCCGTTTGGGCCCGATTTGCTGACGAAGGGCGGGAATCAAGGGCGCTTCATGCGATAATTGCGGTTTTGCCGGCTTCTGTCAGGTCGCCGGCTCGACCCTCGGCAACGCATGAATCGCATTCGCAACTTTTCCATTATTGCCCATGTGGACCATGGCAAGTCCACGCTCGCGGACCGCATCATTCAGCTTTGCGGCGGCCTCGAGGCGCGCGAGATGGAAGCGCAGGTGCTCGACTCCAATCCGATCGAGCGCGAGCGCGGCATCACGATCAAGGCCCAGTCGGTGTCGCTGCCGTACAAGGCGCGCGATGGCAACACCTACATGCTCAATTTCATCGACACGCCGGGTCATGTCGATTTCAGTTACGAGGTCAGCCGCTCGCTGGCGGCGTGTGAAGGCGCGCTGCTCGTAGTCGATGCGGCGCAAGGCGTCGAGGCGCAGTCGGTCGCAAACTGCTACACCGCGGTCGAGATGGGTCTGGAGGTGGTGCCGATCCTCAACAAGATCGACCTGCCGACCGCCGACCCCGAAAAGGTCAAGAAGGAAATCGAGGCCGTCATCGGCATCGATGCCAGTCATGCGATAGCGATCAGCGCGAAAACCGGCGAGAACGTGCCTGAAGTACTCGAGGCGATCGTTGCGCGCATACCGGCACCGAAACCGCGCGACACCGACCGCCTCCAGGCGCTGATCATCGACTCGTGGTTCGATAAATATTTTGGCGTCGTTTCGCTCGTGCGCGTCATGCAGGGCGAGATCAAGCCGCGCGACAAGCTGCTGGTGATGTCGACCGGCCGCGTGCACGAAGTCGGCGAAGTCGGC
>DASSGP010000322.1:0-8640 GCA_035693405.1 Rudaea sp.
GCATGCTCGCGCGGCGCGTCACCTTGCACGGCGTGCTGATGGAGGTGTATTCGATCGGCGTGCTGATTACCGGCGAGTCCGGATCCGGCAAGAGCGAGCTTGCGCTCGAACTGATCACGCGCGGCCATCGCCTGGTCGCCGACGACGCACCCGAGTTCACCCAGATCGCCCCCGACGTCATCGACGGCTCGTGCCCCGAAATGCTGCAGGACCTGCTGGAAGTGCGCGGCCTGGGGATCCTCAACGTTCGCGAGATGTTCGGCCACACAGCGGTAAAGCCGTCCAAGTACCTGCGCCTGATCGTGCACCTGATGACGACACCGCGCACCCAGCCGATCGAACAGGGTGGACTCGAACGCATCTTCGGCGACAACAGCTACCGCGAGATTCTCGACACGAAGGTGCCGCAGACGACGATCCCGGTCGCGCCGGGACGCAACCTCGCCGTTCTTGTCGAGGCCGCAGTGCGCAATCATGTGCTCAAGACCAAGGGCATCGACCCGGCGCAGACGTTCCTCGACCGGCAAGCGCATCAAATGCGCCGCCAGCCCGCATGGTAGGGAACCGGGGCGCCACCCGACGCTTGAACCCTTCTCCCCTCGGGAGAAGGCGCCCCGAAGGGGCGGATGAGGGTACGCAAGAGCTACGACCTGCAGACCTGTTGCGACCTCCTGCGCCGCCGTTACCTGGCACCCTCACCCCTACCCGTCTGCCGAGGGGAGAGGGGCTTAGCGCTGGTGCGAGCCTTGCCGACCCGGTTGCACCCAATGCAAAGTGAAAATATCCACAATGCGGCAACGCGACTGGTCGTGGTCAGCGGCATGTCCGGCTCGGGCAAGACGATCGCGTTGCGCACGCTCGAAGATCTCGACTACTACTGCGTCGACAACCTGCCGAGCGCGTTGATGGAGGCGTTCGTCGCCGCCGTGACGCAGGCGCAGCCGGGCCTGCATCCACGCCTGGCGGTCGGCATCGACGTCCGCAACCGGGCCGAGGATCTCAACCGGTTGCCGGAGATCCTCGCCGATCTCGCCCGCCGCGGCATCGAGCACCGCCTGATCTTTCTCGACGCGCGCGACGACGTGCTGTTCAAACGCTACTCGGACACGCGCCGGCGCCACCCGCTGACCGGCGAGGGCTTGTCGCTCAACGATGCGATCGAGCGCGAACGCAGGCTGCTGCAGCCGGTCGCCTCGATCGCCGAAAGGGTCATCGACACGAGCGATCTCAACGTCCACCAGCTGCGTCGACTGATCGCAACCGAACTCGGCATGGCCGGCGGCCCGCTGTCCCTGCTGTTCGAATCATTCGCCTACAAGCGCGGCGTGCCGGCCGACGCGGACTTCGTGTTCGACGCGCGCTGCCTGCCGAATCCCCACTGGGATACGCGCCTGCGACCGCTCTCCGGCAAGGACGCGCCGGTGCGCGAATGGCTCGCCGAAAAGCCCGAAGTCGCGCAGTACCTCGGCGATGTACGCGGATTCCTCGACACCTGGCTGCCGCGTTTCGAAGCCGACAACCGATCCTACGTTACGATCTGCATCGGCTGCACTGGCGGCCGCCACCGGTCGGTATACCTGTGCGAGCGCTTGGCCGAGCATTTCCGGGCGACGCGGCAGCAGGTGCTGACGTTTCATCGGGAGCTGGAATGAGAGTAGGGGCTAGGGACCAGGGACCAGGGGCTAGCGAGCAACGCGCCACGCGCGGCTACGCCATCGCATTCTCGCGCCCAGCTCTACCTCTTTGTTGCTGGCCCCTAGCCCCTAGTCCCTGGCCCCTGCTCCCCCAATGACCGTCGGCATCCTCCTCCTCACTCACGAAGAAATGGGCTCGGCGCTGATCGCGACCGCCCACCATATCCTCGGGCGGATGCCGCTGGCGGTCGAGGCGCACGCGATACCACCGGGCAGCGACGTCGATCAGGCCCTGCGCGACGCGCGCGCGCACGCGCGCAGGCTCGATTCGGGCGATGGCGTGCTGGTGCTTACCGACGTCTACGGCGCCACCCCGAGCAACATCGCAGATCGGGTTGCCGAGCCGGGCCTGGCGATCCATCGCGTCTCCGGGCTGAACCTGCCGATGCTGCTGCGCGTGCTCAACTATGCGGAGCAGCCCCTGACCGAACTCGCACAGACCGCGGCCCATGGCGGCCGGACCGGAATCAGGATCGACGATGCTTGAACGCGAGATCACGATCACGAACAAGCTCGGCCTGCATGCGCGCGCGTCAGCCAAGCTCGTCCAACTGTTGCAGAACTACAAGTCGAATGCGTACCTGATATTCCGCGGACGCGAGATCAACGCCAAGAGCATAATGGGCGTGATGATGCTCGCCGCCGGGGTCGGCAACACGATCACATTGCGCACCGATGGCGTCGACGAGGAAGCCGCGATGAACGACATGGCCGCTCTGTTCGAACGCAAGTTCGATGAGGGTGCGTGATGTCCACGTCGTGCCTTGAATCTTCCCTGACACGTGGAGCGCGCGTTCCAGAGCTCCGTCCCGGGATTCCTCGAGCCGGCGTCCTCCCGGCTCGCCCCCTCACTCTTTGCTCTCTCCCTGATGCCTGGGGGAGAGAGGAACGTATGGCGTCTCCCGCTGCGCGCGCGACATCGTTATTTCATTGGAGCGGGGATCTTCCCTCGTCCCTCGTCTCTCGCCCCTCGCCCCTAAGATGAGCACCCGCATCGTCATTGCCGGTACCCCCGCAGGCCGCGGCATGGCGCTGGGGCGGGCGCGGCTCGTCCAGCCAAGCCAGCCGGAGGTCGACGAAAGGCCGCTGCCGCAGGCCGAAGTGGAAGGCGAAGTCCTGCGCCTGACCGGTGCGCTGACGGCGGCGCGCGACGAACTGAAGCAGCTGCGCGAAAAGCTGCACGGCGCCCTCGCCCGCGAAGTCGGCGAATTCATCGACGCGCACAGCCTGATTCTCGACGACCCCGAGCTGACCGGCGGCCTGTATGACCTGATTCGCAAGGCGCGCTACCGCGCGAGCGCCGCGTTGAAGATGCAGCGTGATCGTCTCGTCGCCGCGTTCGACGCGATCGACGATCCATACCTGCGCAGCCGCCGCGAAGATGTCGATCACGTGATCGGCCGCGTGCAGGCGGCGCTGGCGCGCGATACAACGCCGGCCGAGCGCCAGATCGCCGCGCGCGTGGGCAGCGTGCTCGTCACCGACGCGATAGCGCCGGCCGAGCTCGCGCACCTGACCGAACATGGCGTGCTCGGCGTGATCACGACCGGCGGCAGCGCGCTGTCGCACAGCGCGATCCTGGCACGCAGCATGCGCCTGCCGATGGTGGTCGGCGCGCACGACGCGCTCAAGCGCACGAGCGACGACGACCTCGTGCTGATCGACGGCACGCATGGCGAGATCGTCGTGCATCCGACCGCGCAGGACCTGGCGCGCTACCGCCAGCACCAGCGCGAGCAGACGCGCAACGCCGAGGCGCTGTTGCGCCTCAAGCACGCGCGCACGATGACCGCCGACGGCATGGAAATCCATTTGTACGCCAACGCGGAGATGTCGGCGGACATTGTCCAGGCGCGCGCGCTCGGCGCCGCCGGCATCGGCCTGTACCGCACCGAATTCCTGTTCCTGCAGCGGCGCGAAGTGCCGGACGAGGAGGAACAGTTCGCCGCCTACCGCGACGTCGTGCTCGGCATGGGCGGCATGCCGGTAACGATCCGCACGCTCGACCTGGGCGCGGACAAGGCCGACAGCACCGGAGTGGCGCTGGGCAAGGAGCCCAATCCCGCCCTCGGCGTGCGCGGCGTGCGCCTGTCGATGCTGCACGCGGACCTGTTCGCGACCCAGTTGCGCGCGATCCTGCGCGCCGCGAGCTTTGGCCGCGTGCGCATCCTCGTGCCGATGGTAACGACCTGCGAGGAGATCGTCGCGACGCGCGCATTGATCAACGACTGTGCACGGCAGTTGCGCTCCAGCGGGCACGAAATCACCGACCACTACGAATTCGGCGCGATGATCGAGGTGCCGGCGGCGGCGATCGCGCTGCCGTCGCTGATCCGCCACCTCGACTTCATCGCGATCGGCACGAACGACCTGACCCAGTACACGTTGGCCGTCGATCGCGGCAATGACTCGCTGAGCGCGCTGTACGATCCGCTGCACCCGGCCGTGCTCAAGCTGCTCGCCCAGATAATCGCCACCGCGCACCGCGCGCGCAAGCAGGTCACGTTGTGCGGCGAAATGGCCGGCGAGACGCGCTACGCAGCACTGCTGCTGGCGCTCGGCCTGACGAGCTTCAGCATGCACCCCAGCTCGATGCTCGAAGTGCGCCACGCGATCGCCGGTTGCGACCGCGCCAAGCTGCGCAAGCAATGTGCTTCGCTATTGCGTGCGCAGACGCGTGCCGGCATCGATCGCGCGCTCAAGCGCATGCAGGGGCCATGATCATCACCGCCCCAATCGAATAGCGATGTCGCGCGCACAGCGCGCGACGCGATCCGTTCCTCTCTCCCCAAGCGCCAGCCTGGGGGAGAGCAAGGAGTGAGGGGCCGAGCCGGAAGGATGCCGGCTCGAGAAGCCAAGGAAGGAACCCGCAACGCTCACCGCGCCGACGCACCGCGCGAGAACCCTTCCCCGCTTGCGGGAGAAGGTTGGGATCGGCGAAACTTCTCGACCACGTGCCGGCAGTGCCATTGCCCATCTCTTCGCACGCCGTGCTGCGCGAGCGAAGAGCCGTGAAAGCGGTGCACGCGATCCACTCCATTCCAAACCGGTGCGCATGCTCAACCCGCAACTGCACGACCAAGCCGACAGCCTCGCCGCTCGCTTCCGCGAGCGCGATCCGTTTCGCCACGTCGTCATCGACGATTTCTTCGCGCCGGACTACTGCGCGCAACTGCTTGCGCAGTTTCCCGCGTTCGAGCGCGGCAACGCGCGCAACGAGGATGGCGGACTGGGCAACAAGTCGACGATCGAGAAGATACGCGGCCTTGGCCCTGCTTTCGGCGCGCTCGACGATTTGGTGCAGTCGCGGCAGTTCCTCGACCTGATCGGCCGCATCACCGGCATACCGGATCTGCTCTACGATCCCTGGTATTTCGGCGGCGGCACGCACGAGAACCGCAGCGGCCAGGATCTGGACGCGCACGTCGATTTCAACCGCCATCCGGTCGAGAAGTGGCATCGGCGGCTGAACCTGATCGTCTACCTGAATCACGAATGGAACGATTCCTGGGGCGGTTCGCTCGAACTGCATTCGGATCCGCGCGCGCCGGATGACCGGATCACGACCATCACGCCGCTCTACAACCGCGCAGTGATCTTCGAGACGACGGAGTGGAGCTGGCACGCATTCCCGCGCATCGCCCTGCCCGCCGACAGGCAGGCGCTGACGCGCAAGTCGGTAGCATTATACTTTTACACAAGGGACCGGCCCGCCGACGAACTCGCCGATACCCACTCGACAATCTACGTTGACCGGCCGCTCCCGGTTCGCTTCAAGCCCGGCCTGACGCTGGACGCCGAAGACGTCGAGGAACTGCGTATCCTGTTGACCCGCCGCGATCACCACAACCAGCGGCTCTATCGGGACGTGACGTCGCTGACGATGCAACTCGAACAGGCGCAGGCGGCAATCAATTCCGGTAGCGTCGGACGCCTGCGCTACATCGCGCGGCGCTTGCTGGCTCGCCTGCGCGGTTGAACGCCGGCTTGCCGACGCCGATTTCTCCCAGCGGCCCGTTCCAGCTCACCGTCGCAACGTGGTTTGCACTCGCCGCGGTGGCCTATGTCGTCTACAGCATCGCAGTCGTCCTGCAGTGGGCGCCGCATGCGCTGTATGCGGATCAGTGGCGGCAGTACCTGGACTACGTGAACCTGCCGTTCCCGGAAAATGTGCTGCATCCCGACAACGGCCATCGCTCGGTGTTTCCGAACCTTGCCGCCTGGATCGAGTTGCGCTGGCTCGGCGGGAATCAGTGGCTGCAGATCGGCCTGGGTGTCGCCAACATGGTTGCCGCAGCGGCTGGCGTCGCCTGGATCTGTCTGCGCGATCGCGAAGTGCCTCTCGCGCAACGCGCCGCCGCTGCGTTCCTTGGCGCGTTCGCGATCTTCTGGCTGGCCAACGTGCGAACGCTCGCGCATTCGACCGAACTGATGCACACGAGCATCCCGACAATGTGCCTGATGTTCGCTGCGTTGGCCTGCCTCGCCGCGACGCGAAACCCGGATACGGAACGAGCCAATCACCCATATGCCGCCGTACTCGGCGCCATGGCACTCGGCGTGGTTGCGACTTTCAGCTTCGGCTACGGACTCGCGACTTTCGTCGCGATAGCCGCAATCCTAATCGCGCGCAAGGCCAGCCGATCCCAGTTGCTGCTTTGGCTGGCCGGTCTGATCGTGACCGCTGCGCTATATGTCGGCATGCCCGGCGGCGATGGCGTGCGCGGCGGCCTGTCGGTCGCACCGCCGGCCAGTTTGTTGATCGCCGCACGATGGCTCGGCGCGCCATTCGTCGTTTTGTTCACGTACTTATGGGATCCCATCGCTAGCGGCCTGCTGCCGGGTGGCCCCCTGCGCCGCGTTGCGCACGGCATTGCAGTGCTCGCTTCGGACCATCTATCCGACTTGCACACCAGCGTGATGCCCTATGCGGCATTCGGCGCGTTCGGGATGTGCGCGCTACTGTGGTGCTCATGGCGGCGTCTGCGGGCGGCCACACCCGCTGGCGCAATGGAAGCACTCGGACTTGGCATTGCCTGGTTTGGTCTTGCCTCAGCCGTCATCGTGTCCGTTTCGCGGTTGCTAGCCTTCGAGCAGTTTCCGGATCAGATCTACGCCAACCGCTACCTGCCGTGGCCTTGCCTGTTCTGGCTCGGACTCGGCCTTGTGGCGCTGAGCAACGCCGGCGGCTCGCGCCGCCTGCTCAGCCGCATCACGTTCGTGTTCGTCGTGCTGCTGCCGCTCCTCGCCTGGCCAATGCAATACGGCGGCAGGATCTTCGCGGCGCTGGTCCGCGGCCAAATCGACAATACCGCCACGGGCAGCATCGTCGGCGTCGTCGAACGCGGCTCGCCGCTCGGCGAGACCTTCAGCGACGAATTCATCCGCGCGGTGCCGGTGTTACGGCCGCTGCGCATCGCGCAGTTCGCTAGCCGTGCCGCAGATATGCTCGGCAAACCGTTGCCAGCCGACTGGCACGCACTGTCCGTGGCGTCGATCGACGTCCGCACCATCGAGGACAACCTGCTCGGCGATCCGGGAACTGCCGTAACGGCGCACCTGCCAGCGGCGGCTTCCAGTCAGCCCGAGGAACTGGCACTGGTCGACGCCAACGACGTCGTCGTCGGATTTGTCGTTGTCGACGCCCGCATCGAGCCGCCGGGCTACAGCGGTTATGCTCTGGGAGTTCAATCAGCCGCCGGGTTGCACGTCGCCTCGACAAACTAATATTGCAGTCGGATTCGATCCAGGCATGTGCGCGTAAACAATTTGCCGCGCGATCATCCGGAATGCCACGTGAGGCGCTGCCTATTCGTCGCGACTGCGGAACACGAACAGGTAGTTGAGCACGAATCCCGAACCGACAAACGCGCAACAGGCAGCGACCTGGGCCAGATACGGATTCGCGCCGAGCGCAAGCAATACCTGCAGCACCACGAAGTTTACGGCGAATGCAGCAAGGAACGCAGGGATGAAGCGCAGACCCTCCTCGACGACCGCTCCGCGCGAGCGGAACACCCAGTGCCGGGACTGCAGAAACGATGTGAAGAAGCCGACGCAGTAGCCCAGTACGTTGCTCAGGACCGGGCCGACGCCGAACGCCATGCAGCTGAAAATCACCGTGTAGCCAACCACAGTGTTGACCAGTCCGGCCAATGAATACTTCGCAAGCAGGACGCTCAGGCGCATGGCATGCGCGATTCGTCCGCACGCGCCGCAAGCGCGATACCGGGCATGTCCGAGCACATCAAACACATGGTACGACGCAGCTCACGGGCGACCGAATTCGAGACAATATTGCGCACCGAGCGGCAACCACCCGAGCCAGCGCTCGATCGGCCGCAGGACCTTCAGCGGCTTCGGAAAGAACAGCGTGAACGCGGCCGACTTCATTTTCAGCCCGGCTGCAACGCCGAGTTCGACCAGCTCCGGTCGCGGGATCATCGCCGCGTCGGCATCGAATGGGCAGCGCTCGAACACACGGCGCGTGACCGGATTCCACGGATTGTGCTCGAAAACGAACAGACTTCCATCTGGCGCGAGCACTTCGCCACAGCGCGCGAGCCAGGGCGAAACCTGGTCGCGGTCAATGTGATGGAAGACATTGGCAGCAAACGCGACGTCGTAATGCCGTCGCTCGATCGCGTTCCAGTCGTCGCTCAGCGTGGCTTGCGGAACTCGCTGCGCGGCGACCCGGATCGATTCCGGCGACGGATCGTAGCCCGCCACCTGCGCCTGCGGAAATGCGCTCGCCAGGAATCCGAGACTGCGGCCGGCGCCGCAGCCAAAATCGAGGATGCTGGCGATGGCCCGGGTTTTCGTTGCCCGCGCCACAAAATCGATCTTGTAGCGGGCGAAGTATTCGTCTTCGTCCAGACCCGCGGGAAACGACGCCTTGAGGGTCTTGTCGTACGAGTCGGCGAAGCGGTCGAACTCATGCGACATC
>DASSGP010000323.1:0-5191 GCA_035693405.1 Rudaea sp.
CTCGCGCAGCGGCGATTCCATCGCGCGCTTGGCGATCAGGATGCCGTGGTTCTGGTCTTCGTTGTCGCCCTTGAGCTTCTTGATCGCATCGAGCGAACGGATCAGGGCAACGCCGCCGCCCGGGACCACGCCTTCCTCGACGGCCGCACGCGTGGCGTGCAGGGCGTCTTCGACGCGGGCCTTCTTTTCCTTCATCTCGACTTCGGTCGCGGCGCCAACCTTGATGACGGCAACGCCGCCGGCCAGCTTGGCCACGCGTTCCTGCAGCTTCTCGCGGTCGTAGTCCGAGGTCGTTTCCTCGATCTGCGCCTTGATCTGCTTGATGCGCGCTTCGATGTTCTTGCTCTCGCCGGCACCGTCGATGATCGTGCAGTTCTCCTTGGAGACCTGGATCTTCTTCGCGCGGCCGAGATCCTTGATCGTCGCCTTCTCGAGCGACAGGCCGACTTCCTCGGAAATGACCTGGCCACCGGTCAGGATCGCCATGTCCTCGAGCATCGCCTTGCGGCGATCGCCGAAGCCCGGCGCCTTGACCGCGCACACCTTGACGATGCCGCGGATCGTGTTGACGACGAGGGTCGCCAGCGCTTCGCCTTCGACTTCCTCGGCGACGATCAGCAGCGGCTTGCCGGCCTTGGCGACGCCTTCGAGCACCGGCAACAGTTCGCGAACGTTCGCGATCTTCTTGTCGTGCAGCAGGATGTACGGATCTTCCAACTCGGCCTGCATCGACTGCTGGTTGTTGATGAAGTACGGCGACAGATAGCCGCGGTCGAACTGCATGCCCTCGACGACGTCGAGTTCATTGTCCAGGCCCGAGCCTTCCTCGACCGTGATCACGCCTTCCTTGCCGACCTTCTCCATCGCCTTGGCGATCAGGTCACCGATGTTCGTGTCGGAATTGGCCGAGATCGAACCGACCTGGGCGATTTCCTTGCTCGTCGAGCACGGCTTGGACAGGTTCTTCAGTTCGGCGACGGCGCCGGACACGGCCTTGTCGATGCCGCGCTTCAGGTCCATCGGGTTCATGCCCGCCGCGACGGCTTTCAAGCCCTCGCGAATCAGCGTCTGCGCGAGCACGGTCGCGGTCGTGGTGCCGTCACCGGCGACGTCGGAGGTCTTGGAAGCGACTTCCTTGACCATCTGCGCACCCATGTTCTCGAACTTGTCGGACAGCTCGATCTCCTTGGCGACGGACACGCCGTCCTTGGTGATCGTCGGCGCGCCGAAGCTCTTGTCGAGCACGACGTTGCGGCCCTTCGGGCCCAGCGTCGCCTTGACGGCGTTCGCGAGCACATTCACGCCGCGCAGCATGCGCGCGCGGGCGTCTTCGGAAAAACGGATTTCTTTAGCTGCCATGGTCTAATTCCTCAAAACTGGATTTGTATACGGGGATCGGCCTGCGGCCAATCAACCCTCGATGATCGCAACGAGATCTTCTTCGCGCATGACGAGCAGTTCCTCGCCGTCGACCTTGACCTCGGTGCCGGAGTACTTGCCGAACAGCACCTTGTCGCCGGCCTTGACGGCCAGGGCGCGAACGTTGCCGTTCTCGAGGATCTTGCCGGCGCCGACGGCGACGACCTCGCCCTTGATCGGCTTCTCGGTTGCCGTGTCGGGGATGACGATGCCACCGGCCGACTTGGTTTCGGCCTCCAGGCGCTTGATGATCACGCGGTCATGCAAAGGACGAAGCTTCATAACGCCTTCCTTAAGTAGTTGATTGATAACGGATACCAGTAGGGTTGTTAGCACTCGACCCTGGTGAGTGCCAATTTTAGCGGCGAAAACAGGGCTTGGAAAGCCCGATTTGTCGCGACGGGTGCTATGTGACGTCGCCGGCGATGTAATTCAAGGGCGCTTGCATGAGCCACAGCACGGGCAGATAGTGCAGCGGGGTCGCACGGCGCGCGCTTGCTGCGTCATCGATTTTTGGGTCAGGGGACAAGCTATGGGTGTAGTCGCACGCGTCACACCGTGGTTGCTCGCGTTCGCGTGCATGGATTGTGGCGCGCCACCGGCCAGCGTAACCGTCAACGACTTCAGCGATGCAGGACCTGGCAATTGCACGACAACGTGCACGTTGCGCGATGCGATCAGCACGGCGTTGGCCAGCATTCCGCCCAAGGCCGTCGCCTTCTCCGCAGCTGCCGGTTGGCCGCAAACAATAGCCCTGACCCAGGGTCAGCTCAGCATCAACAATACAAGTGGTTCGATTTTCTATGTGTTCGGGCCAGGCGCAGGCAACCTTGCGGTCAGCGCGAACAATCTTACGCGCGTGCTGCAAGTCCTGGCCGGATCCAATGACATCAGTGCACTGACATTGCGCGATGGCAAGGTCACCGGCGCGAGTCCCGGCACGGAACCCGGCGGAACCGGCAATCCCGGAAAGGGCGGCGGCGCAGCAATCGGCGGCTGCATTGCGATCGACGCCAGCGCCACGCTGACTCTCGAACTCAGCGATGTTCGCAACTGCGTGGCACTAGGCGGAACTGGTGGCAACGGCGGAAGCGGCGTTACCAATGGCGGCAGCGGCGGTACCGGCGGCACTGGCGGAAACGGCGGTCCTGGCGGAGCCGCGACTGGCGGAGGGATTCATGTTGCAGGAAATCTGGGCCTGATCCGTTCGAGTGTCGTCAACACCAGCGCAACGAGCGGAGCCGGGGGCAATGGTGGCAATGGCGGCGACGGCACTTTTGGCAACGGCGCTGGCGGCAATGCCGGCTCGGCGGGCGTCGCGGCGGGCGCAGGCGTTGCAATCGCGACCGGCGGCAGTTTGCTGATCCGAAACACGACGCTGGCGAGCGCGACAGCCAGCGCCGGCAATGGCGGCAACGGCGGCAATGGCGGATTGTTCAACCCGTCCGGCAATGGCGGCAATGGCGGCGACGTCACCGGCGGCCTCCTGTATTCCGGCTCTTCCGTCGTGGTGGCCGATCTGGAGTTCGCGACGCTCGCCAATGGCACTACCGTGGCCGGCAACGGCGGCTTCCCCGGCGCGAACGGAAGTTCGATCGGAGCGGGCGGACAACCGGGCGTGGCACGCGGCGCAGGAATTTACGGCACCGGACCCAATTCCGTGATTGTCGCCTCGAGCGTGGTCGTTGGCGCGGCTTCGTCGCTGCTTTGCTATGGCAGCGTGGCCATCGATTCCGGCAGCGCCAACCTGGACCAGGACAGCAGCTGCTCCGGCTTCACGTTGCACGACACGTTCGCCCACGTGCTGGCTCCGCTCGACGTGGGAACGACAACCTGGCCGGGCTACACGCCCGTGTTTCACAGCAGCATTGTCAATGCGGCAACCGGCTGCACCCAGATCGGCGGCGCCATCGCCGTCGCCGACGATCAGCACGGAACGCCACGCCCGCAGGGTAGCAAGTGCGATCTCGGCGCGATCGAGGCCGACTACATATTTGCAGACGGGTTCGGCACGTGAGCTCGTCGTGCCCTTGTCGCAAATTCCGGCAGGACGGCGTTACCCGGTAGCGTCGGAGCTACTGCCCGTGCAGCCTGCTTGGTCTGCGCTCGTACCTCGTGCTTCGGCGATTGGGCTGGCTGCCGGTGAGTTTCGAGCGAGGGGGTGCCATGCACGTTCGTACCTATGTCTGCCTTGCCTTTCTAGCGCGCGCGATAGGCGTTGCCTGCGCGACCGAGTCGGCGGCGCTCACCGTCAATGATCCCGGCGACGGCGGCGACGGCACCTGCACGACGGTGTGCACGCTTCGCGATGCGATCGCGAATGTCGCCGACGGCGGCTCGATCACGTTCGACCCGGCGATCCTGCCGGCCACGATCTCCTTGCAGAAGTATTTGGCCATCCAAAAGTCGATGCGTATCGACGGGCCTGGGGCCGGAATGCTGACGCTGAGCCGAGGCGGTGCCGGGCGCGTTCTGACCGTGGGCGCCCACTTGGCCATCCTCACCGTGGCGATCGCGAACCTCTCCTTGGAGGACGGGACGCTGGCCGGCCAGAACGGCGCGGACGCCGCAGCAGCATCGGGCATGCCGGGCGGCCAAGGCGGCGGCGTAGCAGGCGGATGCGTCTACATCCAAGGGGCAACGCTGACGCTCCAGCAAGTCCGGATGCGAAATTGCATTGCCCAGGGTGGTGACGGCGGTTTGGGAGGCTCAGGCACGACGGGATCCGGCCTTGGGACGGGCGGAAAAGGCGGAGCCGGCGGCCCCGGTGGATACGCATTCGGCGGCGCGATCTACGTTGCCGACGCATCCGACTTGATCCTCGTCGACACCGTCATCATCGATTCGCACGCGAACGCCGGGAAAGGCGGCAAGGGCGGCGACGGCGGCAATGGTTTGTTGCGTGGAATCGGCGGCAATGGAGGGCTGGGCGGCGATGCTGCGGGCGCCGCCATCTTCTTTGGCGGCGATTCGCTGTCCATCACCAATTCAACCATCGCGCGCGACACGGCGCACGCGGGAGACGGCGGCAACGGAGGAGTCGGCGATCCCGCGTTGGCCACGGCCCATGGCGGCGATGGTGGTACCGGCGGCGCCGCAGCTGGAGGTCTGGTTCGGTACATGCCGGTGCTCGGGGCGCCGTCTGCAAATTTCGACTTCACGACTTTCGCCGAGGGTGAAGTATCAGGCGGTGGGCCCGGGAGCGGCGGCACGGCAGCGACTCCCGGAGCCGCCGGACAGCCCGGGTCGGCGGACGGCGCGGCGCTGTTGCCGGAAAAGACGGTGACGATCCGGTCGACGGCGATCGTCGGATCCTCCAGCCATGCGCTATGCAATCCCAAAGTCGTCGCAGACGCCGGCTCGACAAATCTCGACCAGGATTCGTCTTGCGGGGCGAATTTGCATGCGCCATTGGACGCCGTGTTCCGGCCCCTCGCGCAAAACGCAGCGTTGCCGACCTACAAGCCGCTGTATGCGAGTGCCGTCATCGATTCCGCGGCTTCGTGCAACGACTCGAATCTGATCCCGGTCGCGATGGACGGCGTGTCGACGCCGCGCCCTCAGGGAGGGGCGTGCGACATCGGCGCGATCGAAGCCGATTACATCTTCGCCAACGGTTTCAACTGACCGGACCGCAGGGGTGGGCCTGGGCCCACCGACTCTCCGGACCCTGGCCCTGGGTTGCTGGCGTTCAACAGCAAAACGGTGGGCCGAGGCCCACCGTACAATTATCCTTTTTCATTTTTATCTTTTGCCGCCGCAGTGACGGCGG
>DASSGP010000324.1:0-7731 GCA_035693405.1 Rudaea sp.
TCGACGGCCTCGCGGTTGTCAGATGTTCGGCTCAGCCGAACCAGTGCATCAGCGACAGGACCAGCACCGCAAGAAACACGGTCTCAAGGATCATCAGCACGACCGGCTTGAGCCCGACTGTGGCCACCTCGCGCAGCTGGGACTTCATTCCGATCGCGGCCATCGCCGTGAGCAGGCACCAGCGCGATGCATCGTTACCCAGTTCCTGCACAGGCACCGGCACCCAGCCGGTGCTGTTGAGCAGCACGAGCAGTGCGAACGCGACTGCAAACCCGGGCAGCAGTGGTGGCCGCGGGCCGTCGGCCGCTTCGACCTGGCCCGCGCGACGCGAAACCACTACTGCGAACACGATCACTGGCAGCAGCATCGACACGCGCATCAGTTTCACCAGAGTCGCTGCGTCGCCGGTTTCGCGCGAGATGCTGTAACCCGCGCCGACAACCTGCGCGACGTCGTGAATGGTGCCGCCGAGGAATATGCCGGCCTGTACCGGGGTGAGGCCCAGCGCGTGCACGATCATCGGGTACGCGATCATGGCGATCGTCGATAGTGCGCTGACGCCGATCACGGTGAACAGTGTCGCGCGCTCCTTCAGTGGATGACCCGGCAGCGCCGCAGCCAGCGCGAGCGCGGCCGACGCGCCGCAGATCGCGGTCGCGCCGCCGGTCAGCAGTCCGAATAAACCGCGAAAACCGAACAGCCGCGCCACCACCATCGACACCGAGATCGTCACCGTCACCGAGACCACGACCAGCAGCAGTGGCTGCCAGCCCATGGCCATCACCTGGAAGATGGTGATGCGCAGCCCGAGCAGCGCGACGCCGATGCGCAGCACACTGCGAGCGGAGAAACCGATGCCGGCCGTGCAGCGTCCCTCGGCGCCGAGGAAGTTCATCGCCATGCCGAGCAGCAGCGCGAACAGCATTGCCGGCGCGCCGTAGTGCTGCGAGAGGAACGTGGCCGCCGCGGCGACGACGGCGCTGGCCAGCAGGCCAGGGAAAAACTCACGCGCGCGCTCGCGCGCGGCGCGGATCCGGATCGCTATCATGATTGCCTGCTCGCTGCGAGTCTTACGCGGTCGGAAGTTCGTGGTCCTTGAAGCGCTCGCGTAGCACGTTCTTCTGGACCTTGCCGGTGGCGCCGAGCGGAATGCTGTCGACGAAGACGACGTCGTCGGGTATCCACCACTTGGCGACCTTGCCTTCGTAGTGACGCAGCAGTTGCTCGCGCGTGAGTTCGGCGCCGGGCGCCTTGACCACGACCAGCAGCGGACGCTCGTCCCACTTCGGATGGCGCGCGCCGATGCATGCCGCCATCGTGACCGCGGGGTGCGCGAGCGCCACGCTCTCGAGTTCGATCGAGCCGATCCACTCACCGCCGGACTTGATCAGGTCCTTGCTGCGGTCGGTGATCTGCATGAAGCCGTCGGTGTCGATCGTGGCCACGTCGCCGGTCGGAAACCAGCCGTCCAGAAGTGGCGTGGGACCGGTCGACTTGAAGTAGTCGGAGACGATCCACGGTCCGCGCACCAGCAGTTCGCCGGACGTTTTGCCGTCTCGGGGCAGTTCGTTGCCGCAGTCGTCGACGATCTTCATGTCGACACCGAATACCGTGCGCCCCTGCTTGGCCTGCACGGCCAGACGTTGCTCGGGTTCGAGCGCCAGCTGTGCGGGCTTGAGCGAACACACGGTCCCGAGTGGACTGGTTTCGGTCATGCCCCACGCGTGCAGCACCTGCACGTCGTAGCGCTCCTGGAATGCGCGCATCATTGCCGGTGGGCAGGCGGAGCCGCCGATCACCGTGCGCCGCATCGTGCGAAAGGCGAGACCGTTCGCTTCGACATGCGCGAGCAGTCCCTTCCACACCGTCGGCACGCCGGCCGAGAGCGTGACGGATTCGTCTTCGAACAGTTCGTGCAGCGATCTGCCGTCGAGCCACGGTCCCGGAAACACCAGCTTCGCGCCGACCATGCATGCCACGTACGGCAGGCCCCAGGCATTGACATGGAACATCGGCACCACGGGCAGGATCGTATCGCGCACCGAGCAGGCGAACGCGTCGGGCAGTGCAGCCGCCCACGCGTGCAGCAGCGTCGAGCGGTGGCTGTACAGCACGCCCTTCGGATTGCCGGTGGTGCCTGACGTGTAGCACAGCGTCGCTGCCGCGTTCTCGTCCAGCGCGGGCCACTCGAATTGGTCTGGCTGCGACTCGACCAGATCCTCGTAGCACAGCAGGCCCGGAATCGTCGTCGTCGCCGGCATGTGCTTGCGGTCGGTCATGGCGACGAAATGCTTCACCGTGCCGACGCGCTGCGCAATCGCCTCGACCAGCGGCAGGAAGGTCAGATCGAAGAACAGCACGCGATCTTCCGCATGGTCCGCAATCCACACGACCTGGTCGGGGTGCAGACGCGGATTCAGCGTGTGCAGCACGCGGCCGGAACCGGCGACAGCGTAGTACAACTCCATGTGCCGGTAGCCGTTCCAGGCCAGCGTTGCGACGCGATCGCCGGACTCGAGTCCGAACGCGGCGAGTGCATTCGCGAGTTGCCGCGCGCGCTGGCCGAGCTCGCCGTACGTGTAGCGATGCAGGTCGCCCTCGACTCGTCGCGATACGATCTCCTGAGCGCCGTGATGGCGCTCAGCGTGGCGCAGCAGCGCGGAAACCAGCAGCGGCTGCTGCATCATCCCGCCGATCACTGGACTTCACCGAGGACGCCGCCGCCAGCAGTGTTCGCAACCGTCGCGTCGGATTCGACGCGCACGGCGCCGAATCGCAGCATGTCACTCTCGTAGCTGCGGGTCGCGCCCAGGAACAGCAGCGCCGACACGACACCAAGGCCGGAGATCGCAGTCAACGCCGATTCGAGGCCGAACGCATCCGACAGTGCGCCGGCGAGGAACGGACCGATCGCCAGGCCGAACAGGTTCTGGAACAGCGACAACACCGCGGCGCCGGTCGCGCGCACGCCCGGGTGCGCGACGTCGATCACCACTGCCGCCGCCGGTCCCACGCTGCAGGTCATCAGGAAACCGCCGAGCGCGATCAGCGCGAACTGCGTCTGCGCCGGAAGCGCGAAGCCCGCAGCGTGCGCGCCGAACGTCGGCAGCAGCACCAATGTCGTCGCGACGCAAAGCACAGCGACTGCATGCAGCTTCATGCGCGCGCGGACAACGCCGCAACGATCGGCGACGGCGCCCCACACGACTGTGCCGGCAGCACCGCACAGCACGACCAGCGCGGCCTTGATCGCGGCCTGGTCGGGCGCAATACCGTGGACGCGGTTGAGATAGCTCGGCAGCCATGCCCACACTGCGGACACGACGATGAGCTGCACGGCCGCACCGGCACACACCCACAACAGGGTGCGCGTGCGCGCGAGCACACCGATGATGTGCGTCAGCGCGTTGCCCGGCGAGCGCGTCGCCTGCGTGAGCTGCGGCGTCAGGTCAACCGTGCGGTAGTCGCGCACGAGGAGATACAGCAGCGCCATCAGCAGGCCGGGAACACCGACCACGCCGAACGCGGCCTTCCAGCCCCAGCGCGCGGCAATCACGCCGCCGAGCAGCACGCCGAGCACCGAGCCGACCGATGCCGCGGCGAAGAATGCGGACAGCAGAGCGGCGCGCAGGCGCACCGGGAACACGCTGGCGATCAACGCCGCGCCGGCCGAGCCGTAGCCGGCCTCGCCGAGTCCGACCACCGCGCGCGCGGTGATCAGCGGAGCGTAGCTGCGCGTGAACATGCATGAGATCGTTGCCAGGCTCCACGCGGTCGCCATCACCACGATGCTCTTCACGCGGCTGTAGCGGTCGGCGAGCAACGCCACCGGCAGCGCGCCGAGCGCGACCGTGATCGACACGACCGAGACGAGCAGTCCGAGCTGCTTGTCGGACAGCGCCCACTCGGCCTTGAGGTAAGGAAACAGCGAGACGATGACCTGGCGGTCGATGTAGTCGAACAACATCAGGCCCAGAGTCATCGCGAACGCGAACCATGCGGCGCCGCGGCCGATGATGTATTCGTCGCGCGCGCCAGCCGGCGCGGCGGTCATGTTGAGATTCATGGCACCAGCACCGTGGCGCCGACTGTCTGGCGCGACTCGAGCGCGCGATGCGCTTCGGCCGCATCGGCCAAAGCGAAAATCTGTCGTGGCTCGCTCGTGATCTTGCCAGCCAGGACGAGGTCGAACAGCTCGGTAGCCATCGCCAGCATGTGCGAGCGCGGCGTCGCGTAGTGGATCATCGCCGGCCGCGTGACCCACAGCGATCCCTTGACCGCGAGCAGCGTGCTGTCGATGACCACCGGCCCCGACGTCGTGCCGTTGCTGACCAGTGTGCCGCGCAGCTGCAGGCTGTTGAGCGACGCGTCGAGCGTATCCTTGCCGACCGAGTCGTACACGACCGGCACGCCCTTGCCGCCGGTGATCTCGCGGACGCGTTCGGCGATGTTCTCGCGTGTCGTAACGATCGTGTGCGTGCAACCATTCTCCTTCGCGATCGCAGCCTTCTCGTCGGAGCTGACCGTGCCGATCATCGTCACGCCAAGCGCGCGCGCCCATTGGCAGGCGATCAGGCCGACACCGCCGGCGGCAGCGTGGTAAAGAATCGTCTCGCCGCCGGACAACGGATAGACCTGGCGGAACAGATACTGCGCAGTCATGCCTTTCATCATGATCGTCGCGGCAGTGCGGTCCGCGATGCCCTCGGGCAGCGGAATCAGCACGTCGGCCGGCATCACGCGGACGTCCGCATACGCGCCCTGCGGACCGAGCAGATAACCGACGCGGTCGCCGACACGGATGTCGGTTACGCCGTCGCCGACCGCCTCGACCACACCGACTGCGTCGGAACCCAAGCCGTTCGGCAGCGGCAGCGGGTAGCGCCCGGTGCGGAAGTACACGTCGATGTAGTTGACCGCAATGCAGGTGTGGCGCACGCGCGCCTGGCCGGGACCGGGGTCGCCGACCTCGACCGTCTGCAGCTTGAGCACTTCGGGTCCGCCGGTGCGGTCGAATCGAATGGCATTGGACATGATGTTTCTCTTCTTCGATAAGGAGTTGGCGCGCGCTGCGCGCCGGGTCAATCAGTAAATGGCTGCGCGTTGCGCCATGCGCGTCAACGCCTGCTCCGCGCGCGGGCGCAGGGCTGCCAGTTCGGTGATGTAGCTCTCAGCTCGCGGCCAGGCGCCGAAACCCGATGCCGGATTGAGGTGCCCGACCTGGCCAAGGTCGTCGAAGCGGCTGCCCCAGGCGCGCGCCAGTTCGGCCACGCGTTCGATGCGCCCGAGCGGATCGTTGCGGCTGGCGGCGACGATGCTCGGGAACGGCAACGGCGCGCGTGGAACCGGCAGCCAGCCGCCGGCACGCAGCGCTTCGATGGTCGGGTAGCCTTCGGGCATCGGCTGCTCGAAATCCGGCGGCGTTGCCAGCAGCGCGCCACGGATTGGCCGGTCGTGCGTACGGGCCCAATGCACGAACATGATCGCGCCGCCGCTGTGCGCGACCACGATCGGCGGCTCGGGTATTTCGTTCAACGCGCGGTCGATCGCTTCGACGCGCCGCGCACAGTCGAGGTCCTCGCGGCCCATCGGCGGCACGCTGCGCACGGTGCGGCCGTGCGCCTCGAGCTCGTGCGCGAGCAGCGTCTGCCAGTGTGCGTCGACGTGGTCGCGCAGGCCGGGGATGATGAGGATGGTTGGTGCGCCCATGTTCAGGCCGCAGCCTTGCGCAGGTAGCCCTGATGCCCGCCCTTGGGGTTTGGCGCGTAGCCGATGGCCGCCAGCGTTTCCTCGACGGTGTCGTAGAACACGCCGATCTTGAGGATCTTGCGCGCTTCCTCGCCGGTGGCGATCTCGCGACCGAACTCGCGCGAGATGCGCACGAGCTGCTCGATCTGTTGCACCGTCGTCATCTTCCCGGTGCGCGTCTGGTTCCAGAGGTTGTCCTCGATGCCGCAACGCACGTGCAGGCCCATCGCGATGCCCATCATGTTGATCGGCAGCGTGTTGAGCATGCTGCTCTCGACTGTCAGCATCGAGCCGTCGGGAATGGCGCGCAGGAAGTTGGCCAGGTTGTAGATGTTCGGCGCATCCATGCCGCCGCCGATCGCCACCCAGTTGCACACCAGCGGGCCCTTGTAGATGCCGCGGCGGATCAGACGCTCGACGGTCTCGTAGCTGTTGATGTTGTAGAACTGGAAGGCGCTCTGGATGCCGGCCTTCGTGAGACGCTGCACATGCTCCTCGAAGAAGCTCGGGGTCGAGGGCACGATCATGTTCGAGTAGGCACGGAAGCCATCGGGCTCGGCCAGCGAGGTACCGGCGATGTCCTTGACGTCCATCTGCTCGATGACGTTCATCTGCGAGGTATTGACGGTCACCGTTACCTGGTCCGGCTTCGGATCCAGATCGGCCAGCATGTGGCGCGTGTCGTCGGACAACCATTTGGCGGCCGCGCCATCGCTCTCGGGCGCGAAGGAGATCGAGCCGCCGACCTGGATGATCATCTGCGGCACGGCCTTGCGCACGCCGGCGATCAGCTCGTTGAACATGGACAAGCGCTTGCTGCCCTTGCCGTCCAGCTCGCGCACATGCAAATGCAGCACGGTGGCGCCGGCGTTGTAGCAGTCGACTGCCTTCTGGATCTGCGCCTCCATCGTCACCGGAATGTCTTCCGGGAAGTCCGACGGAATCCATTCCGGACCGTAGGGGGCAGCGGTGATGACAAGCTTTTCCTGGTTCTCGGGGAACAGGGATCCGTCGAGGAAGTTCATGGTGTTTCCTTGAAATAATGAAGCGAAAGTTGAACGAAAGGCGCGTGTCAGACAGGCGTGTCGCCGATGATTCCGGCGCGCTCCATCTTGCGATTGCACGGCGGGTAGTCCATGACCGCGTAATGCTGCGTCGCGCGGTTGTCCCAGAACGCCACGCTGTTCGGGCGCCAGCGAAAGCGCACCTGATATTCGGGAATCTGCGCCTGGCTGATCAGATAGGCGAGCAGTTGCGCGGCGCCGGGCGAATAGTCCTGGCCGAAACGCACGTTGTCCGATGTGTGGAAGTTCGTGAAGTGCGTCGTGAACGCGTTGACGAACAGCACCTTCTCGCCGGTTTCCGGATGCGTTCGCACGACCGGATGCTCGGCGTCAGGGAACTGCGCCTTCAGTGCGAGACGCTTCTCAATCGGCATCGCTGCGCCAAAAGTCGCTTCGATGCTGTGGCGCGCGCGCAGGCCCGCGATCTGTTCTTTGACGTGCGCGGGCAGGCGCGCATACGCCTCGACCATATTGACCCACATCGTGTCACCGCCGACGGGCGGGCATTCCACGCAGCGCAGCACGCAGCCGAACGGCGGCTTCTCGCGCCAGGTCGCGTCGGTGTGCCACGCGTTCTCATAGCGGTCGTTCGGAGCATCCGGCGACTTGTAGATGCGCACGAGTCCGGGATACTCCGGATCGCTGCCGGCGACCGGGTGATCCTCGAGCGCGCCGAAGTGACGTGCGAAAGCGACGTGCTCGGCGCGCGTGATATCCTGATCGCGGAAGAACAGCACACGGTACTTGAGCAGCAGAGACCTGATCTCTGCCACGAGCCCAGGGTCGCGCGACGCGGCGCCGAGGCTCACGTTCGACAGCTCGGCCCCGATCGTGCAGGTCAGGGGTTCGACCTTGATGCTCGATTTGAGCGAGCCCGCGGCAACCACGGCGGGTGCACCGGTGCCGGAAGGCGCGTTGC
>DASSGP010000325.1:0-2442 GCA_035693405.1 Rudaea sp.
GGCGAAAAAAAACCCTCAGTAGAGACTACTGAGGGTGATTTGTCAGAGAGACGATTACCAAAGATTGCGCCCTGCGACCACCGGGGGCAACTAGCTCGCGTTGCAGAAATCCCGATAGTGGTAGCGAGAATACCACAGTTGAGTTCTTTTTGCTACAGGTCAGCCGATAAATTGTCGATGAGTCGGGCGCGGCCCAATTTTGCGGCGATCAGGGCGATCAACCCGTGCCTTTCCCGGGGCGGGGGTTCGGTCAGATCCTCGCTCCGCCGGAGCACTGCATAGTCGACCGCAAGGCCCTCGCCTTCCAGTGCGCGCAACGCATCGTCCTCGATGGCAGCGCGAGGTTTTCCCGCCCGCACTTCTTCGCACATGCGAACCAGCGTTCGATGGATGGCTCCCGCACGCTGGCGCTCGTCGGCGCTGAGATATTGATTGCGCGAACTCATCGCCAGCCCATTCGACTCACGCATCGTTGGTGCCGCGACGATCCTGATCGGCAGTGCCAGATCGCGCACGAGTCGCTTGATAACCAGGAGTTGCTGGTAGTCCTTCTGGCCGAATATTGCGACATCCGGTTGCACGAGGTTGAGCAGTTTCGTCACGACCGTCGCAACACCGGTGAAGTGGCCGGGACGCAACGCGCCCTCGAGCGTTGCGGAAACGGCCGGCACATCGACGCGCACGCTGGCGTCGGCGCCGAACGGATAAACCTCTTCAATTCCCGGAGCGAACAGCAGGTCGCAGCCGTGTGCTTCGAGTCCAACGCGGTCCGTCTCGATCGTGCGCGGATAACTGGCGAAGTCCTCGCGCGGCCCGAACTGCGTCGGGTTGACGAACACACTGGCAACAACTCGATCGGCATTCGCGCGCGCGATCGAAACCAGGGAATAGTGGCCTGCATGCAGGTTGCCCAGCGTCGGCACGAAGCCGACACGCGCGCCATCACGGCGCCAGGCCGCGACGTGCTCGCGCAATTCGGCAGCGGTCGTTACGCTTTCCATGCCGCTCAGAATGCGTGCGCGCTGGACGGAAATTCGCCGGCGCGTACGGCATGCGCGTAAGCCTTGATCGCCGCGGCGACGGAATCGTGTCCGCTGAGAAAATCCTTGCTGAAGCGAGGCCGCCGGCCGTGCGTGATGCCAAGCATATCGTAGAGCACCAGCACCTGGCCGTCGCAATCGGCGCCGGCGCCGATGCCGATCGTCGGAATGCGCAGTTCGTCGGTGATTCGTCCCGCCAGCGCCGCTGGCACGCATTCGAGGACCACGAGATCCGCTCCGGCGTCCTGCACCGCGTGCGCGTCGGCGATCAGGCGCTCGGCTGCCGACTTGGACTTGCCCTGCACGCGGTAGCCGCCGAACTTGTGCACCGACTGCGGCGTCAGGCCCAGGTGCGCGCAAACCGGAATGTCGTGCTGGTCGAGCGCCCGGATCACGTCGAGCACATAACCGGCGCCTTCGACCTTGACCATTGCGGCGCCGGCTTCCGCCAGCAACCGCGTCGCGGAGCGCATTGCGGTATCGACGTCGCGATACGTCATGAATGGCATATCGGCGACCAGCAACGACGCGGCAAGTCCACGTGCAACCGCCGACGTGTGATAGACGATCTCGTCGAGCGTTACCGGCAGAGTGCTTGCCCGCCCCTGCACGACCATGCCGAGCGAGTCGCCGACCAGCACGAGATCGACACCGGCCTCATCACATTGCGCAGCGAAGCTCGCATCGTAGGCGGTCAGGGCCACGATCTTTTCGCGCTTGGCCTTCAATTCGTGCAAATGCGGCACGGTTACCGGCGATCGCGCGTGTGGCGATTTGAAATTTGTATACATAGTCGAGTGGGCCCCGAAGGAAGCTCTGAACAAGTCTGCATAGGCGGCATGATGTCCAGAAGGTTCGCAGGTCGTGTTGCGTGGCGGCCGCTCTCGGCCATCCATGGCCTGCGCGGCACTTGGGCTCCTGCCCGTCGCCGCCCAGGCTGGCCGCCTTGGCAAGCCGCGCGGCACGGGCTGCGGACCTTCTGGACGTCACCCCGGCGTTACAATCAAATCGTTGGGGCCGATCTGTCTGCGCGCAGCTCCGCGTTGCGTCGGCTCGACAGACGGCCAGTCTGCCTTCGCCGTCGCGCCTCGATCTGCACACAGACAGATCGGTCACGCCTATGCAGACTTGTTCAGAGCTTCCTTGGGCGCATTATCCGGTCGCAGGCCGGCCGTACTCAAGCCGTATCGATAAGGTGACAACCTGTCGTGTCGATGCGCGCCAGCAGCCCCGATATGGGGCCGTGCCCCGGAACATCCACATGCGGTGCGATTTCCGCCAGCGGCAGCAGCACGAACGCGCGTTCATGCAGATGCGGGTGCGGCAACTGCAGACCCGGCTCTGCGAGTGTCAGAGCGCCGTACAGCAGCAGGTCGAGGTCGAGAATGCGCGGGCCCCAGCG
>DASSGP010000326.1:0-4894 GCA_035693405.1 Rudaea sp.
GTGTGCAGCGTGTCGCGCAGTTCATTGCCGATCTGCTCGAACGGAACCTTGTCCAGCTTGTCGACGATTTCGGTCAGCTGCCGTTGCAACGAGTCGAAACTGCCGGGCGCGGTCGGGATCTCCAGCGTCTGCGTCGAGGAATCCAGCTTGGCCGGCTTGGCATTCGGCACGACATCGATCGCAATATACAGCTGCTGGGTAAGCAGATTGCCGGTGCGCACCTGGGCGCGAAATCCATGGTCGATCAGCGAAGACAGCACGGCAATGAAGTTGACGCGCCCCTTGCCCTCTTCGAAGAACCGTTCATTGATGCGGCCGAGCCGCTGTGGGTAGATCGTTGCGATAACGTCGGCCGGAAACGTCTGCGTGGTCGGCTCGTAATCCAGATTGATCGCCTTCACGTTGCCGATCGTGATGCCGCGGAAGTCCACCGGCGCGCCGACGACCAGTCCGCGCAAGGTTTCGTTGAAGCGCATGCGCACGTCGAGTTCGGGCCCATCGGGCGGCCGCATCGCGGCGGCGACGTCGGCATACATCTCGAAGCGCGTTCCTTCATCGGCGGGTTGCTGCGGACTGTTGTCGTCGAATGACTGGAAGGCCACGCCGCCGGCAAGCACCGTAGCCAGGGATTCCGTGTTGAGCTTGAGTCCCGAAGCGCCGACCGACAAATCGATGCCGCTGGCGTTCCAGAAATGCGCCGAGCGCGTGACAAAGCGATCGTACGGCGCATCGACGAACAACTGGATCGTGACGCCCTTGCCGTCCTCGTCGAGCCGGTAGCCGCTGATGCGGCCGGCCTGGATGCGCCGGTAGTACACCGGCGAGCCGATATCGAGCGAACCCAGGTCGTCGCTATGCACGGCGAAGGCGCGGCCCTGCTTGCCGCGCAACACCGCAGGCGCTGTCTCGAGCCCGATGAACTCGGTCCTGGTGTCCGGGGACGTGCCCGCGTCGGCGGCGACGTACGCGCCGGAAATCAGTGTGGCGAGGCCGGATACGCCGGCAAGGCCAAGCCTTGGCCGCACGACCCAGAAACGCGTGTCCGCAGCGGCGAAGTGTTTTTCGCGCTGGTCGAGGCGGACATGCACGAGCACATGTTCGTGATCGTCGCTGAGCACGATTCCGGTCACGCGCCCGATGACGACTTCCTTGTAGCGCACTTCGGTCTTGCCGGCTTCGAGCCCTTCGGCAGTCTGGAAGCTGATCGTGATGTGCGGGCCGATCGTCAGGTACGTGCGCAGTGTCAGCGAAAGCGCCGCGATCGCTGCGACCACCGGCACGACCCACACGAGCGATGGCGCAAAGCGATTCGATCGGCGGACCGGCGGCGGCAAGTCCGCTGGCGGCCCGGCGGCGCTGCCCGGTGTTTCGTCGTCGTCAGACATCGTCGGCATTGTGCGTATCCCAGATCAGGCGCGGATCGAGGCTCATCGATGACAACATCGTCAGTATCACGACCAAACCGAACGCCGCGATGCCCGGACCGGGCAGCACTTCGGCAATGCTGTGAAAGCGCACGAGGCCGACCAGCAGGGCAACGACGAAGACGTCGAGCATCGACCAGTGGCCGACGGCTTCGAGCATGCGATACAGGCGCGCGCGCTCATAACGGCGCCAGTGCGGGCGCTTCTGCACGCTGAAAGCGAGCAGTGCCAGTGCGAGCATCTTCAGGATCGGCACCACGATGCTGGCGACGAAGACGATGACCGCAAGATCCCAGGAGCCGCCGTTCCACAATTCGACGACACCGCCTAGGATCGTGTGATCCTCGCGGCCGAACAGGCTGTCGGTGCGCATCACGGTCAGCGTGTTGGCCGGGATGTAAAGGATGACCGATGCAATCAGGAACGCCCAGGTGCGCGCGATGCTGTCGGGCTTGCGCGCATGCAGCGCGCTGCCGCAGCGCGGACAGGCGAGGCTGCCGTCGTCCTGTGCCACACGGCAGAGCAGTCCGCACTGCGCGCAGGGCAGCAAGCCGAGACCGCGCGCTGTGACGACGGCGCTCAGGCTTCATCCTCCGCCGTGGCGACGTCCCATAACCAGTGATGATCGAACGAGGTCACGAGCGTGATCAGCCAGGTCAGCGCGCCGAACGCCCACAGGCCGGCATCGGGAATCACCGTGGCCAGGTCGCCGAGCTTGACCAGGGCCACGATCGCGCCGAGCAGGAACACTTCCGGCATGCTCCATTCGCCGACGACGCGGAGCACGCGCATGGCCACGGCGAAATGTCGCGCGCGCCGGCCGCGCGCGAGCGGCCACAGCACGTAGCCGGCGGCCAGCAGTTCGGCCAGCGGCGCAAAGAAAACCGTCAGCGCAGCCAGTATCGCGATGGTTTCGGAGCCTTCCCGCCAGGACGACAGAATCGCTCCCCAGAACGTGCTCGAGCCGTGTGCGCCGCGCACGTCGACCCGCACGATCGGATAGATGTTGGCGATCACGAACATGATGGCTGCCGCGCAGGTCATGGCCAGCATGCCCTCGGGCGTCAATCGCTGGGCGCGCTCCAGGCGTGCGCCGCAACGCGTGCATTGCGCGATCTCGCCACGCTGCATGGACGATTTGCGGTGCGCCGCGTCGCACTGTTCGCAAACGAGCAGTCCGGTCATTGCGTGCGTTATCGGCATGACAAGGTGCGCTGCTCCTTTTGCAACGTTGGTCCGATGGTAGTCCAGCACCGGAGTGGCCGCAACGCGCCGCGCCGCTTCACGCGGCCAGTCGCGCATCGTCGTACAGCTATCGTAAAGGTAGCGTGGCCTGCGCCGACGCGTCCGGATCAATGGAAATCGCGCGACGCGAATGCCAGCTCCGGCAGCAGGGCGCTGTAATCATGCAGGCGGCTGGCGATCAGGTGATACACGCCATCGACGGCTTCGAGCGTGCCGTCGACGCCCATGACGGCCGACTCGAGCAGCACGCGATGCTGCTTTTCGGCGAGACTCTGCCAGACCACGACATTGACGTGCCCGGTTTCGTCCTCGAGCGTGACGAAGGTGACGCCTTTCGCCGTGCCGGGATGCTGGCGCACGGTCACGAGTCCCGCGCAACGCATTCGGCGGCCGTGGTTCGAGATGTCGATGGTTGCAAGCGCCGGCACGACGCGGCGGCGGACGAGGGCGGGGCGGATCAGCGCGAGCGGATGCAAGGTCAGCGAAAGGCCCAGCGTCGCATAGTCGTTCATGACATCTTCGCGCAGCGATGGCGGGCGCAGGCGGATTTGCTCCTCGTTGGTCGTTGCATCGGCAAGCACCGGCAGAGGCTGTTCCGTGCCGGCGATGTCCCAGCGCGCTCGATGACGATGACCACTGAGACTGCGCAGCGCCCCGGCATCGGCCAGACACGCGCGCTCGCCGGCGTTGAGGCGGGCGCGCGCGGTCAGGTCGGCGACGTCGCGGAAAGGAACGGCGGTTCGTGCCGCAACGATGCGCAGCGCGGTGGCTTCGGGCAGGCCGCGGATGAGTCGCAAGCCCAGACGCAACGCAAACCTTCCCCTCTCTCCCGACAGCTTTTCCATCGGGGGAGAGGGCTGGGGTGAGGGGGCTGCGTTTGCTGCTGCAGAATCCTCAACGCGAAGTGCATCACTCGAAGCGGGCGCGCGTTGCCGGTCTTCGTATGCATTTTCGCACTGCCCCCTCACCCAACCCTCTCCTCCAAGCGGGCTTGGAGGAGAGGGCTTGAGTTGTTCCAGCGTGCAGTCCCACATGCTGAGCATGACGTCCGCCGGCAGTACATGTACTCCGTGCTGCTTCGCATCCTGGATCAACTGCGCGGGCTGATAGAAACCCATCGGCTGCGAATTCAGCAGCGCGCAGGTGAATGCCGCGGGATAGTAGTTCTTCAACCAGCACGAAGCCCACGCGAGCAGCGCGAAACTCGCCGCGTGCGATTCCGGAAAACCGTAGTCGCCGAACCCCTTGATCTGTTCGAAGATGCGCTCGAAGTAGGCATCGTCGTAGCCGCGCTCGAGCATGCCGTTGCGGATGCGGTCGTGGAATTTTTCCAGGCCGCCCTTGCGTTTCCATGCCGCCATCGCCCGGCGCAGTTCGTCGGCCTCGCCCGGCGTGAATCCGGCGACGACCTGGATCAGCTTCATGACCTGTTCCTGGAAGATCGGCACGCCGAGCGTGCGTTCGAGCGCATCCTTGACGCGCGAGGATTGCGCGCCGGATTCGCGTTCGAACTTCGATTGCGGGTAGTCGATCGGTTCCAGGCCGTTCCGCCGGCGCAGGTACGGATGCACCATGTTGCCCTGGATCGGGCCGGGCCGGACGATCGCGACCTCGATGACCAGATCGTAAAAGCAGCGCGGCCGCAGGCGCGGCAGCATCGACATCTGCGCGCGCGATTCGACCTGGAATACGCCGACCGTGTCGGCGCGACAGATCATGTCGTAGGTTTTCTGATCGTCCGTGGGAATTCCGTAAAGGCTCAGGTCGAGTTTCGCGTGCCGGCGCAGCAGGTCGAAGCACTTGCGCAGGCAGGTCAGCATGCCGAGTGCGAGGCAGTCGACCTTGAGCAGTTTCATCGTTTCCAGGTCGTCCTTGTCCCACTGGATGATCGTGCGGTCCGGCATCGCGGCGTTCTCGACCGGTACGAGGTGATGCAACGGGCGCTCGGAAATCACGAAACCACCGACGTGCTGCGACAGATGGCGCGGAAAGCCGCGCAGCTCGCCGACCAGCACGACGAGCTGGCGCAGCACGCGGCTGTCAGGATCGAAGCCGCGTTCTCGCATCGCCTCGGCCGGCGACTGCGCGCTCGGCACGCGCGTGACGATGCCGCTGAGCTGATCGAGCGCGTCGTCGGACAGGCCGAGCGCGTGGCCGACATCGCGAACGGCGCTCTTGCGCCGATAGCTGATCACGGTCGCGGCCAGCGCGGCGCGATTGCGCCC
>DASSGP010000327.1:0-8632 GCA_035693405.1 Rudaea sp.
TCTAACGCAATGGCGAAGGCCGCTCCCGCGCCTCGCGGCTGGCTCAGCGGGGTCGATCGCCCGATGGTTTCCGCGCGCCGACCTTTCCCGCCGGCGGGAGAGGTGCCGCTAGTCGGTACGGACCTTTTTCATCAGCACGCCGCGGCTGTCGAGGACGTGCTGCACCTCGCCGTGCTCGTTGCGCACGAATGTCGCCTCGAGATCGTATTCGGGCACGAAGAAGCGGTTCTGCGCCCGCGGGACGAAATAGCCGTCCAGCGCATCGCCTTCGCTCTCGCCCTGACTCAATCGCCAGTGCAGGCGCTTGCCGAGCGTGCTGACACTGAGAATCACGCCGGGCTCGATCTCGTAGTCGCCGCGATAATCGCGCCAGGCCGCCGGTGCATTCCTGGCGGGCGCCTGCTCGCGTTGCAGGGCGATGTGGAAAGTGCCGGCGATGGCGCCCGGGCGGCTAGCGGCATCAGCGCGTGCACTCGGTGCGATGATCAACTCCTTCTTCACGTAGGGATCGGTCGCATTGCGCTCGTCGCCGTTGAAATAGCACTGCGTGATGTGCGGTTCGTAGCCCTCGCGGGTGACGAGGTAATGGATGTGCTTCGGCCGCCGGCCATACGGCACCGGCAGGATCGTGTCGAACGCGTAATGGCCGTCGTCGCCGGCCTTGAACTTGCCGCGCATGTGGAAGGCGTCGGTGTTCCAGTCATAGTCGCCCTTCGCGTCCACCTGCCAGATGTCCAGAATGGCGCCGGACAATGGTTTGCAGGTCGCCGCATCGGCAACGGTGCCGCTCATCGTCAGCGCTGTGCCGGGTTCGTCCGGCGGACACAGCCGCGCACGAAACGGCGCGCCCTTGCGATAGGCCGGACCGAGGATGTTCGTCACGGTGCCGGGGCAGGTTTCGTCCGCGAAGACCCGGCCAAATGGCAGCGCGCACAAGGCGACCGAGCCGGCAAGCAGCCGGCGGCGCGAAAAGGATGTCTTGCAGAACATCGCCGCTACCTCCTGCGCGCATTCTACGCCGGGGCGAGGGTGCTGACACGACGACGCCGGCGTGCGCGAACGTTGGCGGATGCCGATTATTGCGAGGCGGACGTCCTGTCCAGGGCGTACTTCGGCGCTCCCTCGTACGGCGCGCGCAATACCAGGTTCCAGCCGCGCTCGGTCAGCTTGCGCTGGGCCGTCATCGACGCTTCACCGGCAATCAGGACGGTCTTGTCCTTCGCGCCGAATGCGGTCTGGTCGAAGAAGTCGCCGATGTCGTGACTCCAGGTCAGGAAGTCGACCGGTAGCGGAAGCAGCAGCTTGCCGTCTGGCGTCCGCCAGGCCAGCGCGGCGCCTAGCACGAGCAGGTTGCCTGCCGACGGCGTCGATATCCTTTGCTGGATCACCTTCAAGGCGTCGGTCAGATAGCGCGCTTCGACTTCGGCGCGTGTCGTCGCCGCAAGTTCGATCAGATCGTTGCAGCCCTCGGTCGCCCCGAGTTTTTCGATCGAATCGGTCAGCGACACGCGCAAGGTGTCGGTAAAGGCGCCGCGTCGCAGGAAAGAGCGGATCGAGTCGTCGTCGCTGCAGTATTTCAGCAGACGCTTATGGATTGTCTCGCGCAGCTGTTCGGGCTCCTGCTCCAGCACGAACTGGTTGACCTTGCCGCTGTCGGAGATAACCGTGGCGGCCGTGCCGGTGACTGCACTGAGCGCCTCGCCAGCCGAAAAATTTCCGCCGACCGCGGCCCAGGCGAGCGAATCGAGCATCTCGTTCAAGATCGGATTCGTCGAATTCGGATCGACGCCGAGGTACTTGGCCATCTCGCGGCGCTGTTGGCTGTATTTCAGGTAGCGTTTGGTTTCGCGTCCGGCTTCGCTGCCGGCGCGCGCGTACCAGGCATGGCTCTTCTTTTCTGTGTGCTCTGGTTCGGCGTCGATCGCGCGGTCGCGTCCTGCCGTCATCGGGCCCTCCGGCGCTCGAAACGGATCGCCGCGATTCTCGGCATGGCGCGATGTCTGGTCCGAGAGCGATTGCGCGCGCCCGCTCCATGTGTCGATCTGCTTGCGCAGGTAGCGCACGACGCCGGCCGGCAGTCCGGTCACGCTGTCGATCGGATGCGCGATGACATTGGCGACAGCCGCGCCGGTCTTTCTGCCGCGTTCGGCCAGCGCGTGCGCGAACGCGTCGGTCTTGCTGGCGCGATCGAGCGCTTCGAGCGCGGGAATCTCCGAAACACGCACGGCAAGCAGGTCGGCGCTGTCGGCCGTCAGCGGCCCATACGGCGTGTCGATCAGGAAGTGCGCCATGTAGCCGCGCACCTGGACTTCGGGAACCACCTTGAAGTTCGGACCGCTGAGCAGGGAAGGCTGCACGAGCGCCGCGGCGTTGAGGTAGGGTTCGGGTTCCTGCGTGCAATCTTTCGCGCAGGTAGCGGACGCGATCTGCACTGTGGCGAGCAGGCAGGAAAGCACGGCAATCACTGTGGTTGAACGGGCTGGCATCGATCGATTGGACATCGGGCCGAGCTATATGTCACACCGGTCCGGAATCGAAGGTGAACGAGCGGCGGGTCAACATGATGCCCGCTTGCGCGCGCGTGACGACGTCTTCTGGTTATTTGCTAACCCTGATGCAGGCCGAATTCGACCCGTGTCGTCTTGCCTTTGTCATCGATGCCCTCGGTGTCGAGCCTGGGCTCCTTCAGCGAGACGCGCTTGTCGTCGAGCTTGCCCTTCAGCCAAGCCTGCACCGCTGCGGCGCGGCGCTCGGCCAGGTCGCGCAGGGCGTTGCCGTCGACCGGGACGTTGGTCTCCATGAGGCTGCGCATCTCGTCGGGTTCGAGCGATTTCTTCAGGCCGATGATGTTGCGCGGCTTGTCGGGAAGATCATCGTTCTTGTAGGCGCGCTTGAGGTACTTCTCGTATTCGTCCGGTGTGACTGCCACGACGGCCAGCGCCGCGTTCGAGGTTTCGGCGTTCTTGCCGGACTGGTCCAGCGCTTTTTCGCGCCGAACCAGCGTGTCGACGGTGAACTTGCGCAGGCCATCGACATCCTTGGCTGGATCGACGCGACCGATGATGTCGAGGTGCAGCGAGGTCTTCTTGTTGAGCATGGCCATGATCTTGCCGAGCCGCTCCTGCGCGGGGGGCTCGAGCACGTCCGAGCCGGGATCGAACTCCACGTAACTCAGATCCTCGTGATCGCCGCTGCTGAATGCTGCGCCGAGCAGGCGGAATGGCGCCGTGACGGCTTTGACGATCATGCCGCCGAATGCACGCCAGAACAGGCCGCTGATGCTGAACTGGGGATCATCCAGCGAGCCCGACACCGGGATGTTCACATCGACATTGCCCTCCGAGTCCTCCAGTAGCGCCACGGCCATCTTTACCGGCATATGCTGAGCGCCCGGGCTTTCATCGGGATCGCCGAAGGTCAGCTGGGTGATGAAAATGTGGTTATCCGCATTGAGCTTGCGCTGGTCGAGCAGGTAGTGGACGTCGACCGTGAGCTTGCCGGCAGTGATCGGATAGCCGGTGTACTTGGTGGAATACGCGGTGAGCCGGGTCAACTCGACGTCGTTGGCCTTGCCCTTGATGTCGAGGAAAGCCACCGGCTGCAGCGGATTGATCGTGCCGTCGATGCTCACAGGCGAGTCGTCGTCGAGCGCGGCCTGTACCGAAACTTCGGCTGGCGGGTTACCCGGCGTTGTGCCGAAGGCTCCGATCTTGCCGGCCAATTTGGTCAGGTTCGCCGTGTAGTTCGGCTTGATGAAGTTGTCGGTATAGTTGAGCTGGCCCTCGATCAGGGTGACGCCACCGATCTGGATGTCCGCGGCCGGCATTGCCGGCGCCGCCGATGCGACGGCTGTGTCGGTCGCCGGTACCGGAGCGGGTGCGGGTGCCGGCGGCTTGGGTGCGGTCGGGGCAGGGGCCTTGACGCGGGGTGGAGCGCTGCCTTCGGCGCGCGTCACAGACACCGGCGCTTCTTCCGCCTTGCCCACGACTTCGGACAGGTTCAGCCTGCCATCCGCGTTCACGATCACGCGCGAGTAGAACGAGCTGAGCACGAGGGCGTCCACATGTATACGTGGCGTGTCGCCGCCCTGGTCGATGTCGACGTTCGATGCATTCAACGCGCGCCAGCGCAGGAAGTCATCACCACTGAGCTTGTCCTGCACGCTTACCCGTTCCAGCTCGGCATTGCCGCGGTACGTGAACTTCGGCGTTTCGCCGCGTCCGTCGTAGTGGACCTTGCCGTTGCTGGTGAGGCGCGCGCTGCTGATCGTGACGTTCAGGGGCACGCTCAAGTAACCTTCGAACGGTACGACATCCAACCGCGTGGTGCTGAGCTGGATGTCCGCGATCATCGGCACGGGCTGCAACTTGCCGGCGGCAACGAAGCCGCCCTTGCCGACCGCGCCTTCGAGTTTGAGATCGCGAGGCTCGTTGAGCTTGTCGCTCAGATTGTCCATGCCGCCCTTGAGCGACTGGATGGCGATCTTGACCGGCTTGCCGCCTAGCGCCATGTCGGTGAAGTCCAGCGCAGCGTTGGACAAAGCCAGATGCGCGATGCTCCAGCGCCATGGCGCTGCGCTGTCCGGCGCCGGCTTGCGCTGGACATTCTTTACAGCGAACAGGTCCATCAGGCTGATGTACTTTTTCTCGTTGCGCTGGACATCGAGGTTCAGGTCGGTGGCTGTCACCGTGCCGAGCTCGACCTGGCGTCCGGCCAGATCGGCTTGCGTGATCTCAGCATCCAACATTTTCCAGGCGACCGGCGCACCGTGGCCCTTGAATTGCGGCTCCAGCGCAAAGTCGCTGATATTGGCGTGAGCGTCGGCGAGATGGACGTTCACCATCTTGCTCCAGTCAAGCTGCAACTGGCCGCTGGCATCGAGCTTGCCCTTGGTCATGCGCGCGGCGATGGCCGACGCCGTCATCGCCTGCAGCGGTACCACGTCCACCTGCTTGAGCCCAAGTGCCGCGGCGAGCTTCGATGCCGCGAGATCCAGCGTGCCCTTGGCGTCGATGTTGCCGCCGTAGAGTTCACCCGCCAGATCGAGCCGCGCCGCGGGAGCGGCAAGCATGCTCAGGCCCTCGATACCGCCATGCACGCTGGAAACGTCCAGCTTGTTCTGGTCCGCATCGACGTAGTGGACGGCGCTCCCGGTGAGCGCGATCGACGCGATGCGCAGGTCGACCGGCGGCGCTTGCTTGTCCTTCGTGCGCGAGGCGGGCGAGGCGATCAGTGTGTCGAGGTTGGTGTGCCCGCCGGCGTCCAGCGTGTAGAAAACCTGCGCCTGATCGAGCTTCAGCGCGCCGAGGTGGTAGCGCGACACAAGCGGCTGCACATCGGTGAGTTCCACCGTGCCATGGACCAGACGTGCAACGGACCTGCCGCGGCTGCTGTCGAGCGCGAAGTCGTCCAGCTGCAGGTTGCCGGTGAGCTGCAATTGCGGCGCCGCCTTGGTCTGCACGAAATGCAGGTCCAGCTTGCCGCTGAGCAGGCCCTTGGGAATGGCAATCGGCAACGGTTCCGGCACGTAGCCCAGATACTCGGCGAGGTCCAGCCGGTCGAGCTGGAAACTCATCGTCGAATCGCGGCTGTCGGCAAACGGCTTGGTGTGGCCTTCGATTCGCATCGGGCTGCCATCGATGCGCATGGCCAGCAGCGGCTGCACGAACACGTCGGTGTCGCTTGGCAGGTTGGCGATGAAGGGCACGCCCAGTTCGAGCTGTTCGACACGGTGCGTGGCTTTCATCGCGCCGTCGTCGAACTGGATGTCGCCGTTGTGCACGCTGATGTTGGATAGTGAAAAGCGTGACGGTGGCTGGCTCGGGTCCGCCGGCTGCGACGCGTAACGCTCGATCAGATCGGTGAAGCTGAAGCGCTGGTCGGCGCTGCGCCCGACGCGGATGCGCGGGTGCTGCAGCACCAGTTCGTCCAGCACCGGAGCCATCCGGAACAGCGAGGACCACGACGCATTGATCACAGTCTCGTCGAGGTCGACGAAAGGCGACGCGCCATCGCGATCGGTGATGTGCAGTTTGTCCAGCTGCAGCCGCAACGTGTATGGATTGAGATGGACGGCGGCCAGCGTGACGCGCCGCGACAGCGCGGCGCTCGCGCGCGTTTCGATTTGCTGGCGGATGATGTAGGGCGCGGCCAGAAAGCCGAACAGGCCATAGACGACCAGAACGATCGCGATGATCAGCAGCGTCTTGCGTAGGCGGTGCGAGCGATAGGCGGCGACGGCACGGTCGCGTGCCACGGCCAAGTGGCGTCTGCCGAATTTATCCGCCATGCCGACGATGCTCCCGTGCCATCAGCGTGCCGACCGTGCGGGCCGTCTGGCCCGCATCCTCACGATTCTTTCGGTCGCCCTGGCCCGAAGTCTACTCGGCCAATTGTGATCCTGGCGTTCCGTTTACGCGGTTTTCCTGCAATGAGAAGACGGCCTGCGACGCGCGTTCAGAATCCTTACGACCACGAGCACACAACTTTGCCGCAGTTGCCCGATTCCATCAGGTCGAAGCCGCGCTGGAAATCGTCGATGTGGAGCTGGTGCGTCAGCACCTTGCCGAGAGGAAAACCGGTCAGGATCATCTGCGTCATCTTGTACCAGGTCTCGTACATGCGCCGGCCGTAGATGCCGTGCAGCACGAGGCCCTTGAAGATGACCTTGTCCCAGTCGATGCCGGCGCCGTTCGGCAGCAGGCCGAGCAGCGCGATCTTGCCGCCGTGGTACATGCAGTCGAGCATGTCGTTGAACGCGCGCTGGTTGCCGGACATCTCCAGGCCGATGTCGAAGCCTTCCATGTGCAGGTCCTTGACCACGTCGCGCACCGACTGCTTCGATACGTTTACGACGCGCGTCGCGCCCATGTCGGCGGCGAGCTTCAGGCGATAATCGTTGACGTCGGTCACGACGACGTTGCGCGCGCCGACGTGCTTGGCGATGCCGGCGGCGATGATGCCGATCGGGCCGGCGCCAGTGATCAGGACGTCCTCGCCGATCAGATCGAATTCGAGTGCGCAGTGCGCGGCGTTGCCGTACGGGTCGAAGAATGCGGCGAGCTCGGACGGAATCTGGTCCGGAATCGGCCACAGGTTCGACGAGGGCATGGCGATGTATTCGGCGAACGCGCCGGCGCGGTTGACGCCGATGCCGACCGTGTTCGGGCACAGGTGCTGCTTGCCGGCGCGGCAGTTGCGGCACACGCCGCAGACGATGTGGCCTTCGGCCGACACGCGCTGTCCCAATGTATACCCACGCACGCCGGGGCCCATGTCGACGATGCGGCCGACGAACTCGTGGCCGATGACCAGGCCCGGCTTGATCACGCGCTGCGACCACTCGTCCCACTTGTAGATGTGCAGGTCGGTGCCGCAGATCGCGGTCTTCTCGAGCTTGACCAGCACCTCGTTCGGGCCGATCTCCGGCAGCGGCACCTGTTCCATCCAGATGCCCTTGGCCGCCTCGCGCTTGACCAGCGCCTTCATCGTCTGCGACATGTCGAATCTCCGGTTGCGACGCGCATTATAAGGCGTGTTCGCAGCCGGAGTCCGGGGCACGCGCCTATTGGACCGTTGCGGCCGTGCGGCTATCGTGCTTTCATGGGGACGCGCTGCCTGCGCGCATGTCGCGCGGCGGCGCGCTGGCTCATCGCACTCGGACCTTGCAGACCATGAACTGGCGAATTTTCCCGATGATCCTTGGCGCCGCGCTGCTGTCGGGGTGCATTTCCGGCGTACCCGTCAGCATCGAAAACCAGTCGTCTTCGGACCTGACCCAGGTCGTCGTTTCCGGCAAGGGCTTTTCCGAATCTGTCGGCACGATCCGGGCCGGCGGCAGCGAATTCGTCCGCATCCATCCGAGGGTAGAAACGGCGGTCAAGGTCGCGTTCGCGGTCGACGGCCAACGCTACTCCGGAACGCTCGAAGGCACGATCGAGAATGACAACGTGAATACGATCAAGGCGACCGTTAGCCCCGACTTCTCGGTTTCCGTCTTGGCCGAGCTGCGCTGAAAACGGCGTCCACGCGCCTTCGTGCGCGGACGCCGCAGCTCTACTGGCAGCTGGTCAGCGGATCCTTGCAGTAGGCCACGTTGGTCCAGCTGAACGGTTGGGGCTTGCGCGTATCGATTGTCAGGCGCAGCCATTCCGAGGGCGCAGTGGTTGAGCCTTGCACGACGATGCGCGTGAGGTTCGGCACCGGCTGGGTGTGATGGATCACGCCGGTATTGCTGGCCGGGTTCGCCAGCGGCTGGTCTTCGAAGTAGACGTGCGTGTCGCCGTTGAGCAGCAGCACAGGTCCGCCGAAATTCACGGTCAGGTCGGCAAGTTCCTGCACGAACGGTGTGTACTTGTCGAGTCCGGCACCGCCAGTTGCGATCGCCTCGGGGTCCCACATGTCGGCCTGCAGGATGATTACGACCGCGCGCGCGTGACTGTTCTGCGCGGCATCGAACGTGCTCTGCAGCCAGCGCATGTCCGCGCCGGTCCTGGCGGCGACTTCGGCGGCTTGCGCCGTGGGATCGGCGAACGGAGCGGACCATGGTGCGGTGTCGTTGTTCGAACCGCCGGGCATGTTGAATGTCGCAAACGCGACCTTGCCGTCCATCCACATCACGTTCTCGACATAG
>DASSGP010000328.1:0-8186 GCA_035693405.1 Rudaea sp.
CATGGGCATTTACGCGATCGACGGCGGCTGCGTCTGGGGCGGCGAGCTGATCGCACTGCGTTTGGACCGCGAGGAGCCGGAATTTATCGCGATCAAGTCGAAACGGCCGACGCCGGGTGGCAAATTCATTGAGTAGGGGCCTGGGATTAGGGGCCAGGGTCCAGTGACCTGCACCCTTTGAAGCAGTAGTACGTTGCGAGGAGTCCAGACCGATGCCTCGCGCTTTGGATTCGCGCGCGCATGACAATGAAACGAACGCTCCTGCCCTCAGCCCTCAGCCCTCGTCCCTGCTCTCCTTTCATAGTCCACAAATGTAAAAGAATGCTCGTGGCGTGCGTCAGCCGAATGTGCAATGCGCGCGGTCTCAACCCATTCGTCTGCTTCGAAGCGCGGAAAGAAAGCATCCGGATTCACTGCAGTGGTATCGATCCAGGTCAGGTGCAGGCGCGTCGCGTACGGCAGCGCCAGTGCGTAGACCTCGCCGCCGCCGATCACGGCCAGCTCCTCACCTTGCGCCAGGTCGACCGCGGCCGCGATCGACGCGACGATTTCCTGTCCCGCGAACGGCGCCGCGGCGCTACGCGTCAGGACGAGATTGCGGCGGCCCGGCAGTGGCCGGCCGATTGCCAGCGCCGTCTTGCGTCCCATCAGCACGGGCTTGCCGAGCGTAAGCTGCTTGAAGCGCTTCAGATCGTCCGGCAGGTGCCACGGCATCAGGCCGCCGCGGCCTATCGCGTAATTCCGGTCGAGCGCGGCAATCAGGCTCAGGGGCACGTGCTTCAGCGTCGCCCACGCATGCCATCGACACTCCAGGCCCCCGCACCGGCAGCAGCGAAAAGCAGGAAGATGAAGCAGAACAACACGGCCGATTCGCCGCCATTTAGAATCGGCGACAGGAGCGATCCTTGCGCGGCATGCACCATGAAGTAGGCGACGGCCATCTCGCCGGACAACAGGAATGCGGCCAGGCGCGTCCACAAACCGATCAGCACGAGCGAGCCGCAGGCGAGTTCGATGACGCCGGCCGCGCCGAACAGCGAGAACAGTTGCACGCCCGCGAGGGCGGCAACGTGCGGCACGCCGAAGAATTTCGCGGTCGCATGCTGCAGGAAAAGAAACGCAACGACAATGCGCAGCAACGCCAGCGCATATGGCGTGTACTGTGCGAAGCGCGATCCACCGCCGTAGCTGCGATTGGATGCCGTGATTAGCATGACCCTCTCCGCGAGATTGGCGCCCATAGTATGCATGGCTTGCGCCGGCGCGGTCGAACACCTGCGGCCATTCGCGCGCGCCGACCGCGACTTGCCTGGCCCGATGCCTGGAACAAGCGATTTTTCCACCACTCCGGGCCGTGCTTGCGTTAGAAACCGGTCAGGCGTACGTTCGACGTAGCAAGCGGATGCCGAAGCACAAAGCGTGCGTGATACCGGCCGCGAAGCAAGCTAGCCCGAAGCCCTGCAAGCGACTTCCGCAATGGCCTCCGGCGTACATTGCCGGTGGCCGGGGCTCGGTGCGAGCCTGCAGGCTACGCCACGGGGGAAGGGGAAGTCTGTCATGCGAAGCAAAAATATGCGCATCGTCATCGTCGGCAGCGTGCTGATCGTGCTGGCGATCGCATTTTTTCTGTTCTTCCTGTCGATCGCGTCGAAATCGAACAATCCCGCCGAGCTGATGCGCACTGTCGGCACGGTTTCCGGCGTCGTCATCGGTATCGGCGTCGCGATGATCGTCGTCGGATCGATCGGCAAGAAGGCTTGACGCAAGCGCACTGACAGGCGCGGCGCCGTTTCAGCAACAGGGGGTGTCATGTACGTATCCGCTCCGTTGAAGATCCTTGTCGCTGCAATCGCTGCGATGTGCACCACCGTCAATCCGGCAAGGGCGGCTTCCGGCTCGAGCGCGGACGAAAGCGCATTCCGCGCGTTGTACAAGGAACTTGTCGAGATCAACACTACGCGCTCGGTCGGCAACTGCACGCAGGCGGCCGAGGCGATGCGCAAGCATCTGCTGGCCGCGGGGATTCCGGAGGCGGACACGCAGATTCTCGCGCCGCCGGAAGCGCCGAACGATGGCGCCTTGATCGCCGTGCTGCGTGGCAGTGACAGCGCCGCCAAGCCGATACTGCTCCTCGCTCATATCGATGTCGTCGAAGCCAGGCGAGAAGACTGGCAGCGTGATCCGTTCAAACTGGTCGAGGAGAACGGCTGGTTCTACGCGCGCGGCGCCAGCGACGACAAGGCGATGGCAGCGGTGTTCACCGACAGTCTTGTTCGTTACCTGAGCGAAGGCTACAAACCGCGGCGCGATATCAAGCTGGCGTTGACCTGCGGTGAGGAGACCGCTGGAGCGGGCCTGTTCGACAGCGTCCGCTGGCTCGCGAAGACACAACCCGGGGTGCTCAGTGCGACGTTCGCAATCAATGAAGGCGCAGAGGGTGATCTCGACAGGAATGGCAAGCCGATTGCCTTGCATATCCAGGCAGGCGAAAAGGTGTACCAGGACTTTGCCCTCGAAGCGACTGATGTCGGCGGTCATAGCTCACGACCGACCAGGAACAACCCGATCGCCCGGCTGAGCGCTGCGCTGGCAAGGCTCGCCGCATACAACTTCCCGATCGCCCCGAACGCGGTGACGCGGAGTTTTTTCGAAGCCGAGGCAAAGCTTGTCGATCCTGACGTCGGCGTTGACATGCGCGCCGTTTTGAAATCGCCGCCGGATGATGCCGCGGCGGAACGCCTGTGGACGATCAATCCCTCCTGGAACGCAATGCTGCGCACGACCTGCATCGTCACGCAGATCGAAGGCGGCCATGCGCCAAACGCGCTTCCGCAACACGTGAAAGCAAACGTCAATTGCCGGGTGCTGCCGGGCGTGCCGATCGCCGACGTGCAAAAACAGATTGTGAAAGTTCTCGCGGACGAAAAGATCAGCGTGTCGCCGGTGGGCGAAGGCGGCGTACAGTCGCCGGTGCCGCCGTTGTCGGACGCGATCGTGCAGCCGGCGCGCAAGGTCGCCGAGTCGATCTGGCCCGGCGTCGAGGTCGTGCCGACGATGAGCACCGGCTACAGCGACGGAAAATACCTGAACCCTGCTGGCGTGCCGACGTACGGCTTGTCGGGCATGTTCGCGGACGCCGAAGGCAATCACATCCACGGCCTCAACGAGCGCATGCGCGTGCAGTCGTTGCTCGAGGGTCGCCGGTTCCTCTTCGAAGTGGTGAAGCTGTACGCGGACAGCAAGGATTAGGGCAAGACCGCCGCGGATGGCGAAGGGATCTATGGACGTGCCGCGAACGCCTCGTCGAACAACTTGCGCAGCCGGGCGTGCGCGGGCCCGATCGCCTGCACGACCTCGTTGGCCCAATCGAAATACTCGCGGCGGCGGCGCAACGGCCAGCCGACCGGCGGGGATGTCGCGACGTCGCGCAGGTTCACGGTCTTGTCGGCGAGCTTGACCAGCTTCGCGGCGTGAGTGAGGTGCTTCGCGTGGTCGACTTGCGCACGCTTGCGTTCGGCTTTGGTCAGCGCCCTGTCGTCACTGACCTCCTCGACTATCTGCAGAACGCGCGTGCCGAAATGCTGCTCGATCTCGGCGGCGCGCTCGGCGCGCTCTTCCGGATTGCGCGCGCAGTCTTCGATCACGTCGTGCAGGAGCGCGGCGCACAGCACATCGGCATCGGTAATGTGCGCCTCGACGGCGAGCACGTGCAGCAGGCTGATCGGGTGATTGATATACGGATGCTGCTCCTCGTTCTTGCGCCGCTGGTTGCGATGGCAGTGGGCGGCGTAATGGAGAGCGGCGGAAAGGCGTTGCAGGTCGGTCGGCAGCGTGTCCATGTCGGTGTCGAAAAAATGGTCGGGCTGTTCGCCCAATTCAGCGCTGAAATCAATCTAACCCAGTTTCGCGGCCACGGGGTTGCCACTTGTCGTGCCGATGATCCGCCGCCGCGGCACGATGGTTGCGCTGGCGCGCCGGACCTCGCCCGTGCAATCACATTGAAATGCGCTTGCGCCATTATTTCCGGTCGATCTGGATGTTTTCCTTGGTTCCGCTATTGGATACGGAAATCATGACGCCCAGTCCGATCAGGATCACGACACCGATCGCGGTCCAGGTCGTGCCGATGTCGGCGAGGATACCGAGCTTCCACAGTGCGGCCAGAACGCCGCCAATCAGGATGATGAACCCCACCAGATACATGCCTGCCCATTTCATGCTGACCTCCTTTGCGATATGCCGCCGCCGAAGTCGTACGGGATTGATTCACGCCTGCTGGGCAGACTAGCCACGGGTTCATGAACGCAGACTATCGGAGCATCCGAAGGCTTGACGCCAGGCCACCGGCTGCGCCCGGCAGGCGCCCAAGACGCGATGCGATCACGATTTCACGGTCGGATCCGGCAGGCAGGCGAGCGCAAGCGGCACGTCCGAAACGCGACGTTCGGTCGCGTCGGCTGCAGTGAATCCTCGATGATGCTGCCAGCGCGCCGCCGAGAACTCAGCGAGCCGCTATTCAAACCGCGATCGGCGCCTTGATCGATGCATGCGACTTGTAGCCCTCGATCGCAATATCCTCGAAGCGGAAATCGAAGATCGAGCGAACGTCGGGATTGAGTATCAGGCGCGGCAACGGCAACGGCGTTCGCGCGAGTTGTTCGCGCGCCTGCTCGAGATGGTTCTTGTACAAATGCGCATCGCCGAGCGAAAGGATGAAATCGCCCGGCGTCAGCCCGCAGACTTGCGCGACCATCTGCGTCAGCAGCGCATAGCTGGCGATGTTGAACGGCACGCCGAGGAAGATGTCGGCCGAGCGCTGGTACATCTGGCACGACAGGCGCCCGCCCGCGACATGGAACTGGAACAGCGCATGGCACGGCTGCAGCGCCATCTTCGGCAGGTCGCCGACATTCCACGCGCTGACGATCAGGCGGCGTGAATCCGGATTGCGCCGGATCTCGTCGATCACCCCGGTGATCTGGTCGATCGTGCGACCGTCGGCAGTGTTCCACGCGCGCCATTGCCGGCCGTACACCGGACCGAGTTCGCCGTTCGCATCGGCCCACTCGTCCCAGATCGACACGCCGTGTTCCTTGAGATAGGCGATGTTCGTCTCGCCGCGCAGGAACCACAGCAGCTCGTGGACGATCGACTTCAGATGCAGTTTCTTCGTCGTGACCAGTGGAAAACCCTCGGCCAGATCGAAACGCATCTGCCAGCCGAACACCGACAGCGTGCCGGTGCCGGTACGGTCGGCCTTGTCGGCGCCGTGGTCGAGGACGTGTTTGAGCAATTCCAGATATTGGCGCATCGTCGGTCTTCCTCCCCCTCAAGAGGAGGGTCGGGGGGATGGTGTTGGGGTTGGCGCCCGCCGGGACAACCACAGCAGGAAAAGGCCGATCACGATCAGGGGCAACGAAAGTATCTGTCCCATCGTCAGCCAATTAAACGCGACGAAGCCGAGCTGCACATCGGGCTCGCGCACGAACTCCACGCCGAAGCGGAACAGTCCGTACAGCAGGGCAAACAGCCCCGACACAGCGTAGCGCGGGCGCGGCTTGCGCGAGTAGAACCAGAGCACCGCGAACAGCACGACGCCCTCGAGCGCGAATTCGTATAGTTGCGACGGGTGCCGCGCCTCCTCGTTGAGCTGGCCGTCGAGGTACATGCGGTACAGTTCGTCGCGTGACTTGCCGAGATTGTCGAGCGCGCGCGGGAAGATCATGCCCCAGGCCACATCGGTATGCCGGCCCCACAGCTCGCCGCCGATGAAATTGCCCATGCGGCCGAGACCAAGACCGATCGGCACCAGCGGCGCGACAAAATCGATCGTGTCGAAAAAGTGGATTTTGTGGCGTCGCGACCAGAACCAGCCGGCTGCGAGCACGCCCAGCAGCCCGCCATGGAACGACATGCCGCCTTCCCACACTCGAAACAGCGCCAGCGGATCGTGCAGCATCCAGCCGGGCGGAACATAGAACAACATGTAGCCTACGCGCCCGCCGACGATCACGCCGAGCATCGCGTAGAACGACAGATCCGAGTAGCCCTCGGCGCTCGTCGCCAGACGGCCCTGCGCGCGGCGACGCTCGCCGAGATACCAGGCGCCGAGGAACGCAAGCAGGTACATGATGCCGTACCAGTGCACGGCGAGCGGGCCGATCGAAAAGGCGATCGGGTTGATCTGGTGGAAATATGGCATCCGGACGAAATCTGGGCAGGTCGAACCCGGCTATTGTCGCAGATGCAGAAGGGACTAGGGACTGGGGGATGCATGCTCGGCGATAGACAGCACATGGCCAACGCAGCACCAAGAGGATTGACAAACCTGGATCCTCGCCCCTCGTCCCTCGCCCTGCTCTCAGCTAGGCAACACCCGGCAGATAAACCCCTTGAGATAGTCCGTCTCCGGAATCGCCGGGTGCACCGGATGGTCCGGTGCCTGTTGCAGTTGTGCGAGCACCTGCACGCTGCGGTCGAGGTGGCGCGCGCCCTGCTGGACGGCGTCGAGCAGCGCCGCACGCGGCATGTGGTACGAACACGAGCAGGTTATGAGAATCCCGTCGCGCGACAGGATCTGCATCGCCATCTCGTTGATGCGGCGATAGGCGATGCGCCCTTCGCTGAAATCCTTCTTGCGCTTGACGAACGCCGGCGGATCGAGGATCACGACGTCGTAGCGCTCGCGCGCCTCGCGCAGCGACTTCAGGTGATCGAACGCATCGGCCTTGATTGCCGTGACGCGGTCGGCGAGGCCGTTGCTTTGCGCGTTGCGCGTGATTGCTTCGACGGCGCTGGCCGACGCGTCGACGCAGACGACTTCGCGCGCACCGGCCGCTGCCGCGCGCAAACCCCAGGCGCCGAGGTAACTGAACATGTCGAGCACGCGCATGTCGCGCACGTACGGGGTCAGCAGATCGCGATTCGCGCGTTGGTCATAGAACCAGCCGGTCTTCTGCCCGCCGATCGGGTCGATCTGGAACTCCAGGCCACCTTCGCGCGCGACGACCGGCGCCGCCAGTTCGCCATAACCGATGTCGGCGTACTCCGGCAACTGTTCCAGCGCGCGGAATCCGCCGTCGTTCTTCCAGACGATTGCCGCGGGTTTGATGACCTTGACCACGGCCGCGGAAATATCTTCCTTGAGCCGCTCCATGCCCGCGGTCGTCGCCTGAGCGACGACGACGTCGCCGTAACGGTCCAGGGTCAGGCCCGGCAGGCCATCGGATTCGCCGAACACGAGGCGATAGTACGGGTCGGCATACAGCCGCTCGCGCAGTGAAAGTGCAACTTTCAACTTGTGTACAAGCAGCGAGCGACCCAGCGCGTGGTCGATGCCGCGGTTGACCAGACGGGCCGCAATCAGCGAGGCGGGATTCACGTAGCCGATGCCGAGGGGCTTGTCGTGCGCATCGACGACGATGCAGATCTCGCCGGGCTCGAAGCCGGTCAGCGGCGAGCGCTGCACGTCGACCTCGTTGGAGAACACCCACAGGTGCCCGGCGCGCAGCCGCGCGTCTTCGTTGCGCTTCAGGTACAAGGCCGGATAGGCCACTTCGTCCGACATGAGGATCCCGAGTGAGTGCTGTCCTCGGATGGTACGGCATGCGCCGTGCCGGCGCATGGCTGGATCGCGTTCCCCCCGAGCAGTTTGCGACCCTTTTTCTTGTCGCCTGCATCTTGGATATCGGGCAAAGCGGAGAACACTCATGAAACGCATCCTGCTCGTCGTCTCAGTATGGTTGAGCACTCTCGGATCGCCGCTGTCGGCCGAAACGGCCAGGCACCAGGTCGTGCCGGCGGACCGCGCCATTCGCGTAGCCTTCGTCATGACCGAAGGCGCCACGATGATCGATTTCGCGGGTCCCTGGGAGGTTTTTCAGGATGTAATGATTCCGGAGCGCGGCGATACGATGGCCCGGCAGATGCCGTTCGAACTCTACACCGTCGGCGTGTCGCGCGATCCGGTCCACACGTCAGCGACACCTGCGCACGCCGGGATGACCGTCGTGCCGGACCATGCCTTTTCCGATGCGCCACCGCCGGACCTCGTGGTCGTGGCCGCCCAGGCAGGCGGCGCGGCGTTGGAGGACTGGCTCCGCGCGGTGCACGGACACGGCGCCGTAGTCATGTCCGTGTGCACCGGCGCGTTCATCCTCGGCAAGGCCGGCCTGCTCGATGGGAAG
>DASSGP010000329.1:0-2794 GCA_035693405.1 Rudaea sp.
TTGAGTTTTGTTGCCGGCGGCAATACCGACCAGACCACACGCGTCACGACGGCTGCGCCGTTTCTGCTGAGCAACAGCCAGATCTTCAACGTCATCTACACGCACACGGATGGACCTTGGACGATCACACCGTATCTGCAATACACCAACGTACCGCGCAACACGGATATCGGCATCGTTCACTCGGCCTCGACTCTTGGCGGCGCCGTGCTTGCCAGCTATGCGGTTGACTCCAACTTCAGCCTGGCCGGCAGAGTCGAGTACATCGACTCGAGCGGCAACGCGGCCGAAGGGGCGCCGAGCCTGCTCTACGGACCGGGCAGCAAAGCCTGGTCGGTCACGTTCACGCCGACCTACCAATACAAGCTGCTGTTCGTGCGCGGTGAACTTTCCTACGTAAAAGCGAACAGCACGACACCCGGCTACGCGTTCGGTTCGGACTTCAGCAAGACCTCGCAGTCCCGCCTGGTAGTGGAAGCGGGGATTCTGTTCTAGCCATGGTCTACATCCCACGTCCAACAAGCGGAGCAAGCCAATGAAACTGATCACCGCAATCATCCGGCCGTTCAAGCTCGAAGAGGTGCGCGAAGCGCTCGCCCAGGCCGGCGTGACCGGACTGACTGTGACCGAGGTCAAGGGCTACGGTCGCCAGAAAGGCCACACGGAGCTGTATCGCGGCGCCGAATACGTCGTCGACCTGCTGCCGAAGATCAAGGTCGAGGCGGTCGTGCCGGAGAAGCTGCTCGAAACTTCGCTCGAGGCCATCGTCCAGGCCGCACGCACCGACAAGATCGGCGACGGCAAGATCTTCGTCAGCCCGATCGAACACGTGCTGCGCATCCGCACAGGGGAGGTCGGCGATGACGCGCTCTGACGGAAACAAATCCATGAGGCGACCCATGATTACCGCAATGAAGCTTCCCGATCGTTCCCGATACGTACCGACCCTGATCGCACTGGCCGCCGGCGCGGCGGCACTGCTGCTCGCGCAGCACGGTTTCGCCCAGGATGCCGCCGCACCTGCCGCGGCCGCGGCGGCTGCAGTTCCCGCGCCCGTGCCGAACAAGGGCGATGTCGCATGGATGTTGACGTCGACCGCGCTCGTGCTGCTGATGTCGGTGCCGGCGCTCGCGCTGTTCTACGGCGGCCTGGTGCGCACGAAGAACATGCTCTCGGTCCTGATGCAGGTGTTCGTCGTGTTCTCGCTGATCACCGTGCTGTGGTGCATCTACGGCTATAGCGTGGCGTTCACCGAAGGCAATCCGTTCTTCGGCGGTCTGTCGCGACTGTTCCTGTCAGGCACGTTCAATCCGGCCGATGGCTCGTTCTCGATGGCCGGCACGTTCTCGAAGGGCACGCCGCTGTATGAACTCGTGTTCGTCGCGTTCCAGGCGACGTTCGCGGCAATCACCTGCTGCCTGATCCTCGGTTCGATCGTCGAGCGCATCAAGTTCTCGGCGGTGCTGATCTTCATGGTCATCTGGTTCACCTTCAGCTACCTGCCGGTCGCGCACATGGTGTGGTTCTTCGCCGGCCCGGATTCCTATACCGATGCGGGCGTCGTCGACAAGGTCAATGCAACCGCAGGCTATATCTGGCAGATGGGCGCGCTGGATTTCGCCGGCGGCACGGTCGTGCACATCAACGCCGGTGTCGCCGGCCTGGTCGGCGCATTCCTCGTCGGCAAGCGTTTGGGCTACGGCAAGGAGGCACTCAAGCCGCACAGCCTGACGATGACGATGATCGGCGCCTCGCTGCTGTGGTTCGGCTGGTTCGGCTTCAACGCCGGTTCGGCGCTCGAAGCGAACGGCTCGGCCGCACTTGCCTTCATCAATACGTATCTGGCGACCGCGTGCGCAGTGCTGTCGTGGAGCTTCGCCGAGTGGGTGATCAAGGGCAAACCGTCGATGCTCGGTGCCGCGTCAGGCGCCGTTGCGGGACTCGTCGCGATCACGCCGGCCGCCGGCAACGTCGGCATTCCGGGTGCGTTCGCGATCGGCATCGCCGCCGGCGTCATCTGCCTCTGGGGCGTCATGGGACTGAAGAAGATCATCCGCGCCGATGATTCGCTCGACGTTTTCGGCGTGCATGCCGTCGGCGGCATCACCGGTGCACTGCTGACTGGCGTGTTCAACGCGCCGAGTCTCGGCGGCCCCGGCTCGGTCCAGGACTGGGTCAAGATGACCACGGGATATCCCGGCATCGCCGAGCAGCTGTTGATCCAGGCCAAGGCCGTCGGCATCACGATCGTCTGGACGGCAATCGTCGCACTGATCGCGTTCAAGATCGCCGATCTGATCGTCGGCTTGCGCGTGACCGAGGAACAGGAGCGTGAAGGCCTGGACATCAGCTCGCACGGCGAATCGGCCTACGACATGTGAACCTCCCCCGCTGCGACGGGGCAGCCGCCCCGTCCTGCGGCCTTTATCCGGCGGCGTGCCCGGCACGCCGCCGGTTTTTTTTTCGCTGGCAAGCCGAACTTCGGTCTGCAATCATATCGGCCTGGCGCGCGCCGCAAATTCCGCTCGTTTCCCCTCCTGCGACAACCCGAGGTTTCCCCATGGCCAAGAACGTGGAAAAGCTGATCAAAGACAACAATGTGGAATTTGTGGATTTGCGTTTTGCGGACATGCGAGGACTGCAGCACCACGTGACGTTTCCGTCGACGGCGGTGGACGAGTCGCTGTTCGAGGAAGGCAAGATGTTCGACGGCTCGTCGATCTCGGGGTGGAAGGGGATCAACGATTCGGACATGGTGCTGATGCCCGATCCGGACAGCGCGGTGCTCGATCCG
>DASSGP010000330.1:0-2075 GCA_035693405.1 Rudaea sp.
GGCGAGGCGGAGAAACTTCGTGGACATATTGAGGCGCATGCCTGGGATGGCGCCTGGTACCGGCGCGCCTATTTCGACGATGGCACGCCGCTCGGCACGTCGACCGGCAGCGAATGCCAGATCGACTCGATCGCGCAGAGCTGGTCGGTGTTGTCCGAAGGCGGGGACGCGACGCGCGCACGCACGGCGATGAATTCGCTCGATCGCCGCCTGGTCGACCGCGACAAGGCGTTGGTCAGGCTGCTCGACCCGCCGTTCGACAAGTCGCCTCTCGATCCGGGCTACATCAAGGGCTATCTGCCGGGCGTGCGTGAAAACGGCGGCCAATATACCCATGCCGCGATCTGGGCATCGATGGCGTTTGCCGCGCTCGGCGACGCCGAGCGCGCCTGCGAGCTGCTCGGCATGATCAACCCGATCAATCACTCGCTGTCGGCAGACGCGATGAACATCTACAAAGTCGAACCGTATATCGCCACCGCCGACGTGTACGCCGAACCGCCGCATGTCGGCCGCGGCGGCTGGAGCTGGTACACGGGTTCGGCCGGCTGGCTCTATCGCCTGATTGCCGAATCGATACTCGGGCTCCAGCTCGAGGGAGACCAGCTGCGGATCGTCCCGTGCATTCCGCGAAGCTGGGATGGCTTCACGGTTATCTATCGTTATCGCGAGACGTCCTACGAGATTGCCGTCGTCCAGACCACGCAGGCGACTGCATCTTCGCGCATGCTGCTCGATGGCGAGGAGTGTGCCGGCCAGACCATCCCCCTGGCGAACGATGGCATCCTGCACGTCGTCAACGTGGCCCTGTCGCGCACACAGCGTTAGCGGCTATCCACATTGGGATTCGCCCGTGCGTGAAGCAACATGCGCATGCGCGACTGTGAATGAGCGCACAACCACGGCGGCGGATTTGACCGCCTGCGTTCGATGGCGCACATACAACGCACGCCGAAAAGCCGATCATGCGCTTCGTCAATCGAATACCGGCGCGACTTGCGCCGACTGTTGACGATCGACCACCGCATGCTCTGGTCGAGGCCCGCAGCACAGCGCTGCGGCACAAGACAACCTTCCCATTGCCACGGCAAGTCTCACGCCATCGATCGTGATGGCGCGGCATGGGCGTCCAAATCCCTAACGGAGAAAACCCCATGACAACCACCAAGAATCTGTTGAGCGCACTGATCGCCGTGTCCGCTGTTGCGCTCTATCCCGGCGCGGCCCGCGCGGAAAAGTCCGCTGACCTGGATTGCAAGCTGCAGTTCAACCTGTCGACCTGGTCGGCGATCTACAAGCATTCGGAAGGCAGCGGCGTAATCACCTGCGAAGACGGCAAGTCGATGCGCGTCAGCATCGTTGCCAAGGGCGTTGGCCTGACGGTCGGCAAGTCACACGTCGATGGCGGCACGGGCCGCTTCTCCGACGTTCATCAGCTGACCGACGTGTTCGGTTCCTACGCGCAGGCTGAAGCGCATGCCGGAATCGTCAAGTCCGGTACCGCCCAGGTGCTGACCAAGGGCGAAGTCTCGCTGGCACTGGCCGGCAAGGGCGAAGGCGTGGATCTGGGCATCGACATCGGCGAAATGACGCTGACGCGCGCCAAGTAGGGCGCAGCGAGGAAGCCACTGTGCCGATGTATCGGTTTGGCGGCTACCGCGTAACGTGCCTGCAACTAGCACATCAACCAAAGGAAACTCCATGAATATCAAACGCAGCCTCATCGCCGCCTCCGTGCTGGCGATCGGATTTGCCGGCGCCATGCCGGCGATGGCCGATAGCGATACCACCGTAACAACGGTAACCAAAACGACCGGCCATCATTACGTCTATTACGGCGATCACCAGATCTATTACGCGCCGGAAAGCAAAACGTACTATTGGGAAAACGATGGCGCCTGGAAGTCGGGCACGGAACTTCCGAGCGATCGCCGGACCTATGTCACCGCCGGTGGCGTGAAACTGGAGTTGAACACGGAGCACCCGTACGAGCGCCACGAGTGGGTCGTAAAGCACTACAAGGACAAGCACGACGGCGACGAAATGCGTGAACGCGACGACGATTGACGCCCAGC
>DASSGP010000331.1:0-4404 GCA_035693405.1 Rudaea sp.
ACTTGGCGTGGTGCTTGCGATGGATCGCAACCCACTCCTTGGTCACCATGCCGGTCGAAATCCACGACCAGAAACGGAAGAAGTGCGCGAGCGCGGGATGGAAGTCGACGCCGCGGTGCGACTGGCTGCGATGCAGATACAGCGTGACGGAAAAAATCGTCAGCTGCGTGACGATCAGGAAATACACGCCTTTCGCCAGCCACGAGGCATGGCTGAAGCCGTGATTGAGGAAATCGAAAATATAATCGAGCATGACGTGGGAATACCGCAGGAAGGCAGAGCGAATTTAGGACTATACGGGAGCGACCTGCACCCTGCCAGTGACCCAGCTCGCACTTCCCAGGTGGTGGCGCCACGCGCGCCATTCAAGCCGATGAGCGCGTGGCACAATGCGAAATGCCCGAACTGCCCGAAGTCGAAACCACCCGTCGCGGCATCGCCCCATATCTGATCGGGCGCCGCGTCGATTCGCTCGTGATCCGCCAGCCGCGGCTGCGCTGGCCGATTCCACGTACGCTGAGGAAAAACCTTCCGGGCCAGCGCATTACGTCGGTCGAGCGGCGGGCAAAGTATCTGCTCGTTCATACCGAACCGGGCAGCGCCCTGCTGCATCTGGGCATGTCCGGATCGCTGCGCGTGCTGCCGGGCGACGCGCCCGCGGGTCCGCACGATCACATCGACTGGCTACTCGATTCGGGCCGCCTGCTGCGTTTTACCGACCCGCGGCGCTTCGGCTGCCAGCTCTGGCAACCGCGCGATACCGTTCATCGGCTGCTTGCCGCGCTGGGTCCCGAGCCGCTCGGCGACGACTTCGACGGCGCCCATCTGTGGAAGGCCTCGCGCGGCCGCGCCGCGTCGGTCAAAACGTTCCTGATGGACCAGAAGATCGTCGTCGGCGTCGGCAACATCTACGTCGTCGAAGCGCTGTTCGCCGCCGGGATCCGGCCGAATCGTCCGGCCGGCAAGATCTCGCGCGCAAGTTACGACACGCTGGCCAGCGAGATCCGCCGAATCCTCACCTACGCGATCACGCGCGGCGGCACGACGCTGCGCGATTTCCTCGGCCCCGACGGCGAGCCTGGCTATTTCGAGCAGGAACTGTTCGTCTACGGCCTCGGCGGCGAGCCATGCAAGGCCTGCGGCACGCCGATCCGCTCCGTTCGGCTCGGACAACGCTCGACGTTTTATTGCCCCAGGTGCCAACGCTGATTGTTGGAGCTGTGAGGTCGCGCGCTGCGCGCGCCCGGAAGGTCGGCCGCCGCGCGGCCTCGTGAGGTCGCTCGCTGGCGCTCGCTCGATAGAAAAAAATACGGTTGGCCGCTGACTCCTGGCTCCTCACGAGCGCGCACAGCGCGCGACCTCGCGCTTCTCCACTCACGCCAGCGGCAATTCCGTCTGCTGCAGCTCGATGCGTCCCTCGCCGGTGACGATCTTCTTGAACTCGGCGCGGCTGACCGACACGTAGCGCTCGTTGCCGCCGATCTCGACCTGCGGCCCTTCCGTGATCGCGCGGCCATGGTCGTCGACGCGCACGACCATCGTCGCCTTCTTGCCGGTGTGGCAGATCGTCTTGATCTCGATGAGGTTGTCGGCCCAGGCGAGCAGATACTGGCTGCCCTCGAACAGCTCGCCGCGAAAATCGGTGCGCAGGCCGTAGGTCAGCACGGGAATGTTCAGCGCGTCGACGATGTCGGTCAGCTGCCAGGCCTGCGCCTTGGTCAGGAACTGCGCCTCGTCGACGAGCACGCAATGCAACGGCCCGTTGTTCGCGATGTTCTGCCGCGTGAGCTGCAGCAAGTCGTCGCCGCGCGCGAACGTGACGCCGTTCGCCTTCAGGCCGATGCGCGACGCGACGACCCCACTGCCGTAACGGTTGTCGAGCCGTGGCGTGAAAATCAGCGTCCGCATGCCGCGTTCGTGATAGTTGTGCGCGCTCTGCAGCAGCGTCGTCGTCTTGCCGGCGTTCATTGCCGAATAGTAGAAATACAGTTTGGCCATCGTCGGTCTCATGCGGGGCGGCTATGCTAGCGCGTCTTCGGCTCCGGGCGACACACGTTGTCCCGGCGCCGACCCCAAAATTCCGTTCACCTTGAGCGTAGCCACGTAGTGGCGAAGTCGAAAGGCAGCTTCGATCCCGGATCAAGTCCGGGGGCACGCTCCGTTCACTTCGCGAACACGTTCAGCGCGAACGGCCCAAATATGTGTTCGCGAGACCTCCATGACCGATTCCTGTTTCGTCACCCATCTCGAATGCAGCATGACCGGCGAGCGCCACGACGCCGGGCAGCTGCACAATCTGTCGCGCGCCGGCAAACCGTTGCTCGTGCGCTATGACCTCGCTGCGGTTTCGCGGGCGCTGCCGCGCGAAGCGCTGCGCGATCGCGCGCCGGATTGGTGGCGTTACCGCGAACTGCTGCCGATGCGGCGCGACGCCAGTGTCGTCTCGCTCGGCGAGGTCATGACGCCATTGATCGGCTTGCCGCGAGTCGCAGCAGAACTGCGCCTCGGCGATGTGCTCGTCAAGGATGAAGGCCGCCTGCCGACCGGCTCGTTCAAGGCGCGCGGACTGGCGCTCGCGGTGACGATGGCGCACGAATTCGGTGTGCGCGAGATGGCGATTCCGACCAACGGCAATGCCGGTGCGGCGATGGCGGCCTACTGCTCGCGCGCCGGCATCGCCAGCTACGCGTTCTGTCCCGACGACACGCCGGACATCAACGTGCGCGAAATCGCCGCGCAGGGTGGAAAGGTATACAAAGTCAACGGCCTGATCGACGACTGCGGCAAGCTCGTCGCCGAAGGCGAGAAGACGCGCGGCTGGTTCAACTGCTCGACCTTGAAGGAGCCGTATCGCATCGAGGGCAAGAAGACCATGGGCCTGGAACTCGCCGAGCAGCTCGGCTGGCAGTTGCCCGACGCGATTTTCTACCCGACCGGAGGCGGAACGGGTCTGATCGGCATGTGGAAGGCGTTCGCCGAGATGGAAGCGCTCGGCTGGATCGGACCGCAGCGGCCGCGCATGTATGCGGTGCAGGCAAGCGGGTGCGCGCCGATCGTGCGCGCGTTCGAACAGGGCGTCGAGCATGCTGCGCGCTGGGAGAATGCGCATACGATTGCGTCGGGCATTCGCGTACCCGGCGCGCTCGGCGATTTCCTGATCCTGCGCGCCGTGCGCGAATCCGGCGGCGCCGCGCTCGCGGTCGAGGACGAGGCGATCGAAGCGGCGCTCGACGAATGCGGACAGCGCGACGGCCTGCTGCTTTGCCCGGAGGGCGCGGCGACGCTGGCTGGCCTGCGTCTTGCGCAAGCGCGCGGACTCGTGCGCTGGGGCGAGCGCGTCGTGCTGTTCAATTGCGCCGATGGTCACAAGTATCCGCTGCGCGCGGCCGGTGCCACGCTCGATCGCACGCAGCCGATCGATTTCAATGCGCTCTGATTCCTGCGCCGTGCGCCATACCCTTACAATGCGCGCCCGATTCTGACCTACCGCATGAAGCTCAATCCGCAACAACGCGCCGCGGTCGAGTACTGCGACGGTCCACTGCTCGTGCTCGCCGGCGCCGGGTCCGGCAAGACGCGCGTGATCGCCGAGAAGATCGCCTACCTGGTTCGGCACAAGAACCTCGCGCCGGGCAAGGTCGCCGCGATAACGTTCACGAACAAGGCAGCGCGCGAGATGCGCGAGCGCGCCGCGCGCCTGCTCAAGGGCGAAGCCGCCGACGAGCTGAACGTCTGCACATTTCACGCACTCGGCCTGCGCTTCCTGCAGATCGAGCATGCCAAGCTCGGGCTCAAGCGCGGCTTTTCCGTGTTCGACGCCGACGACAGCGCGGCGATCGTCAAGGACCTGGCGCCGAAGGCGGCCAAATCCGACGTGCTGTTCGCGCTGAGGAACCTGCTGTCGCAGGCCAAGAACGCCGGTCTGGATCCCGACCAGGCTGCCGCCGCGGCGCGCAGCGCGCGCGAGCGCGAGGCGGCCGATTTGTATACGAATTACCAGAAGCGCCTGGGCGCGTTCAACGCCGTCGACTTCGACGACCTGATCCGCCTGCCGCTGGCCCTGCTCGAGCGCGATGCGGAAACGCGCGACACCTGGCGCGAACGCATCCGCTACCTGCTGGTCGACGAATACCAGGACACGAATGATGCGCAGTACCGCTGGCTGAAGCTGCTGACCGGCGCGCGCGGCGCGCTGACCGTCGTTGGCGATGACGATCAATCGATCTACGCGTGGCGCGGCGCGAACCCGGGCAACCTCGACGAACTCGCGGTCGACTACCCGCAGCTGAAGGTCATCAAGCTCGAGCAGAACTATCGCTGCCCGAGCCGTGTCCTGCGCACGGCGAACGCGCTGATCCAGCACAACCCGCACAAGTACGCGAAGAACCTGTGGAGCGAGCAGGG
>DASSGP010000332.1:0-2995 GCA_035693405.1 Rudaea sp.
GAAGATCGCGAGCGCGAGCAGCGCGATCGTGCCGATCTTCAGGAACGTCGACAGGTAGTCGCGCGGCGCGAGCAGCAGCCAGACCGGCAGCACCGAGGCGAAGAACCCGTAGCCGATCAGCAGCCAGGCGAGCTGGCCGGGACCGAACGTGAAGTGCTTGGCCATGTCCGGATCGATCGATACCTGGCCGCCGAGCCAGATCGACAGGAGCAGCAACACGAGGCCGATGATCGACACTTCGAGCACGCGCCCGGGCCGGATGAAGCGCAGGTAGACGCCCATGAACAGCGCGATCGGAATCGTGCAGGCCACCGTGAACGTTCCCCACGGGCTGATTGCCAGCGCCTTGACGACGACCAGGGCGAGCACGGCCAGCACGATCATCATCAGCGCGAGCACGCCGATCATGCAGATCACGCCGGCCGTATTACCGAGTTCGGCGCGCAGCATGTGGCCGAGCGAGCGGCCGTCGCGGCGCAGCGACAGGCCGAGCACCATGAAGTCCTGGACCGCGCCGGCGAACACGACGCCGAACAGGATCCACATCGTGCCGGGCAGGTAGCCCATCTGCGCGGCCAGCACGGGGCCGACCAGCGGTCCCGCGCCGGCGATTGCCGCGAAATGATGGCCGTACACGATCCATTTGTCGGTCGGGACGTAGTCCAAGCCGTCGTTGCGCAGCACGGCCGGGGTAGCCCGTGTCGGGTCGAGGCGCAAAACCTTCTCGGCGATGAACTTCGAGTAGAAGCGGTAGCCGATCGAGAACACGCACAGCGCGGCGACGACGATCCAGATCGCGTTGATGCTTTCACCGCGCTGCAGCGCGATAACCCCGAGGCACATGGCGCCAATCACGGCGATCACGACCCAGACCAGTTTGCCTGCCAGCGCGTTCATCGTGTCTCTCCGGTTGGTGTTCAACAGTCGGCCGCCACAGGCCGCTAATGTGCTACTGCGGCCATGACGACCGCAACAAACCCAAATCCTAGCGTCGACGAGCGCAGGCGCCCGGTCAAGACGCAAGCGCACATGACGTATTAGCCTTTAGTCGTAGACTCCTTGTCCAGACGCAAGTTCGAGCGTCTTCCGTGCCGGGGCCGGCGCAGGCTCAAAGCCATTTCGCACGCCTCAGCAACACGAACAGTCCCACGCAGACGGAAACCGTGAGCACGATCAACACAGGGTAGGCGTAAGCCTTGTCCAGCTCGGGCATGTGGTGGAAATTCATGCCGTACCAGCTGGCGATCAGGGTCGGCGCGGCGAGCAGTGCGGCCCAGCCCGCCAGGCGCTTGACGACCTCGTTCTGGCCGACCGAAACCATCGCCAGGTTGACCGACATCGCCGCGGTCAGCAGTTCGCCCATCGCATTGGTCGAGTCGCTGATGCGCGTGGCATGGTCGAACACATCGCGCAGGTAGGGACGGATTTCTTCGCGAATCAGGTCTCCATGAAAGCGCATCAGCTGGTTGAGAATGTCCTGCAGCGGCGACACCGCGAGGCGCAGGGTCACCAGCTCGCGTTTGAGCAGATACAGGCGCTCGACGACATCGCGGTTGAACGTGTCCTCGAAGATGTCCTTTTCGAGTTCGTGCAATTCTTCCTTGAACGTGTTGACGATCGGCAGGAAGTTGTCGACGATGAAATCGAGGACGGCGTACAGCGCATAGCTCGGTCCGAGGGCCAGCAGTTCGCGGTTTTGCTCGCAGCTCTTGCGCGCGGGCGCGTAAGACAGCGATGCGCCATGACGCACGGTGACGAGGTAGTTGCGGCCGAGAAATATGTGGGTCTCGCCGAACTCGATCTTGGCGGCGACGACTTGCGCTGTATGCAGCACGATGAACAGCGAATCGTCGTACAACTCCATCTTCGGCCGCTGATGCGCGTTGTGCGCGTCTTCGATGGCGAGGTCGTGGAGGCCGAACTCCTCCTGCAGCTTTTCGAGCAGCGGCTCGTCGGGTTCGTGCAAGCCGACCCAGACGAACGCATCCTGCGCGAGGAAATCGCTGATCTCGTCGAGCGCGATGTCGCGCACCTTGCGCCCATCCTTGGAGTAGGCGATGCAGTTGACCAGCATCGGCTGATCAGGCGGCAGCTTTGAGTCATTCATGACGGAAGCCGGGCGGCTCGAAGGCATGCGATGACGCATCATGCCGGAGCCGGGCGCACGCGCGCAATCTCACGCGAACGTGCGGCTGCGCACTCGCGTCAGGATCAGGGCGAACGCCAGGTGCAACGGCAGAAGCAATGCGATCCAGAAACGGTTGTCCTGGGCGAACGCCGGGAAAATCTTCATGAAGAAGGCCAGTGCCGCGCAGAACGCGATCGTCATGGCGATGCGCCAGGCGAACCGCGACGGATGCCAGCGCGAGCGGAACGCGCCGAACCAGCACGGCAACAGCAGCAGGCACAGCGGATTGAACAGCAGCAGGTTCTCGTTGCGCCACGCCGAAGCGTGGTCGGTCAGCGTCCACAGGCCCAGCAGCACCAGACCACCGATGCCAAGGATCAGCGCGACGGCGCTGGATATCGCCGCGAAGGTCAGGCGCGCCCACGCGCCAGCGCGCAGATATCCCAGACCGAGCAGCAACAACCCCGACACGCTGCCGACAGCGAGCGCACTCCACATCCAGTCCGGCGCGAACGCCGGCGGATCCGCAAGGCGCGCGGCGGCAAGTTGCGTCTCGCGTGCAACCAGCGGCCGCAGCTTGCCGGCCTCATCCGGAACCCGGATCTCGCGCATGTGGCGCATGAATTCCATCGGCACGAAGCTTTCGTCCCAGAACGACAGCCGGCGATCGGCATAGGGGCCAAGGCCCGCATCCATCGCGAGCATCACGGCAGGATCCGGCCGCATCAGGCGATCGGCATCCATGCGAAACGTGAAGCCGCGCGACGGCGCCACCGTCTGCGCCTTGATTGCGCCGCCGACGGCCGCGTCGAGCGCATCGCGCACGCGCGTCGAGCAGTTTGCCGTGAAGTAGTCGTAGCGATATTG
>DASSGP010000333.1:0-3751 GCA_035693405.1 Rudaea sp.
CGAGTACGAAACCTTCCGCCGCTGGGAAGTCGTGGCCGACGATGTCGTCATGGAATCGCCGGACCGGCAGATCCGCCTGATGGACGCCGTCGACGTGAAGGCCGAGATCCAGGTCGGCGAATTCATCGAAGAGCCGATCGAGAACCCCGAGTTCGGCCGCATCGCGGCACAGGCCGCCAAGCAGGTCATCGTGCAGCGCGTGCGCGAGGCCGAGCGTGCCCAGGTCGTCGAGGCGTACAAGGATCGCGTCGGCGAACTCGTCACAGGTGTCGTCAAGCGCGTCGAGCGCGGCAGCGTGTACCTGGACCTTGGCGGCAACGCCGAGGCCTACATTCCGCGCGATCGCGCGATCCCGCGCGAAGCGGTCCGCGCCGGCGACCGCGTGCGTGGTTATCTGTATGAAGTCCGCGCCGAACAGCGCGGTCCGCAGCTGTTCGTGTCGCGTACCGCGCCGGAATTCATGATCGAACTGTTCCGCATCGAAGTGCCGGAAGTTGGCCAGGGCCTTGTCGAGATCAAGGGCGCCGCGCGCGACGCGGGCGACCGCGCGAAGATCGCCGTCGTGGCACACGACAGCCGCACCGATCCGATCGGCGCGTGCATCGGCATGCGCGGTTCGCGCGTGCAGGCGGTATCCAACGAGTTGAACGGCGAGCGCATCGACATCGTGCTGTGGAACGACAATCCGGCGCAGTTCGTGATCAACGCCATGGCGCCGGCGGAAGTGCAGTCGATCATCGTCGATGAAGAAAAGCACTCGATGGACATCGCGGTGGCCGAAGACAAGTTGTCGCAGGCGATTGGCCGGGGCGGCCAGAACGTGCGCCTGGCGAGCAAGCTGTCGGGCTGGCAGCTCAACGTCATGACCCAGGACCAGGTTGCCGCGAAGTCGGAAGCCGAGCAGGAAACAGCCCGCGCGCTGTTCCAGGAAAAACTCGAGGTCGACGCCGAAATTTCCGCGATCCTCGTGCAGGAAGGTTTCACCACGGTCGAGGAAATCGCCTATGTCCCGACCGCCGAGTTGCTCGCGATCGAAGGCTTCGACGAGGACATCGTCGAGGAACTGCGCGCGCGCGCGCGCGACGCGCTGCTGACCGAAGCGCTGGCCGTCGAGGAAGACATCGACGAGCACCAGCCGGGCGAGGACCTGCTGGCCATTCCAGGCATGGACGAAGCGACGGCGTTCGCGTTGGCGCAGCACAAGATCGTCACGAGCGAGAATCTCGCGGATCTGGCGACCGATGAATTGATGGAGCTTGCTATCGACGGCATGGACGAATCCCGCGCTGCGGGTTTGATCATGGCGGCGCGCGAAGCGAAGGCAGCTTGAGAAGGCTGCGAGCACGGGGCGAGGAGTCCAAAGAACAATGTCGGACGTAACCATCAAACAACTGGCCGGCGTGCTCGGAATGGGCGTGGACAAGCTGATCACCCAGCTTGCCGAAGCCGGCATGAAATTCTCGAGTCCGGAGCAGGTCGTCTCGAGCACCGAGAAGGTCAAGCTGCTCGGCTTTCTGCGCCGCACGCATGGCAAGACCGAGAAGGACGCAGCGGACAACGCGCCGCGCCAGGTCACGCTCAAGCGCCGCACGGTCAGTGAGCTGACCGTGAACCAGGGTGCCGCCCGCGGCAAAACGGTCAATGTCGAAGTGCGGCAAAAGCGCACTTATGTAAAACGCAGCACGATGCCAGACGGCACGGACATGGATCCGGAGCGCGAGGATGCGCTGCGCAAGCTGCAGGAGTCGCAGCTCAAGCGCGAATCCGAGGAGAGCGCGCGCCAGGAGCAGGAACGCCGCCGCCAGGAAGAAGAAGCCAAGCTGCGCGCCGCCGAAGAGGCCAAGCGCGCCGCCGAAGAGGCGCGCCAGCGCGCCGAAGCGGAGGCCAAGCAACCCAGTGCGCCGGCCGCCGCCCCAGGCGCCGACAAGCCGGCCGCCAAGGAAGAGCGCCCTGCCGCGCGCAAACCGGCCGCCGAGCCTCGCGCTCCCGGTCGCGCGCGCACTGCGCCGGTCGAGGAGACCCCGCATCGTCACGCTAAGGCCAAGCACGGCTCGCATCAGATGCCGCAGGAGGTCGACGAGGCTGACGGTGCCGCTGCACGTTACTTCGGCGCCGAGTTGCACCTTTCCGATGCCGGCCACGCGCGCCGCGGCGCTATCAAGAAGCGTCCGCGCAAGCAGATCGAGCCGGCGCGTTCACCGAGCGGTGGACCGCACGGCTTCTCCAAGCCGGTGGCGCCGCAGGTGCGCGATATTCCGGTCGGTGAGTCGATCCTCGTGTCCGACCTTGCGCAGAAGATGGCGGTCAAGGGTGCGGAAGTCGTCAAGGTCCTTTTCAAGATGGGCGTAATGGCGACAATCAATCAGGTCATCGACCACGACACCGCGGTGCTCGTCGTCGAGGAATTCGGTCACACGGCCGTCGAGGCTACGGATAAGGACGCGGAAACGGAATTGTCGAAAGTCGAAGTGCAGGGCGAGAAAGAGCCGCGGCCGCCGGTCGTCACGATCATGGGCCATGTCGATCACGGCAAGACATCGTTGCTCGATTACATCCGCCGCACCAAGGTCGCGGCTGGCGAAGCCGGTGGCATTACCCAGCACATCGGCGCGTATCACGTGAAGACGGACAAGGGCGTGATCTCGTTCCTCGATACACCGGGCCATGCCGCGTTCACCTCGATGCGCGCGCGCGGCGCCCGCCTGACCGACATCGTGGTGCTGGTCGTCGCCGCGGACGACGGCGTGATGCCGCAGACGATCGAAGCGGTGCAGCACGCGCGCGCGGCCAAGGTGCCGCTGATCGTCGCGATGAACAAGATGGACAAGTCCGAAGCGAATCCCGACAACGTCAAGCAGGGACTCGTGCAGCATGAAGTCGTGCCGGAAGAATGGGGCGGCGACGTGCAGTTCGTGCCGGTGTCGGCGAAGACCGGCGACGGCGTCGACAATCTGCTCGAGGCGATCCTGCTGCAGGCCGAATTGATGGACCTGCGCGCGGTCAAGGACGGACTCGCCAACGGCGTAGTCGTCGAATCGAGCCTCGACAAGGGCCGCGGTCCGGTCGCGACGGTGCTCGTGCAGCAAGGCACGCTGAAGAAGGGTGACTTCGTCGTCTGCGGCATCGAGTATGGCCGCGTGCGCGCGATCATTGATGAGAGCGGACGCCAGGTCGACAGCGCCGGCCCGTCGATTCCCGTGCAGATCCTCGGTCTTTCGGCCGTGCCTGACGCGGGTGACGATTTCGTCGTCGTGCAGGACGAGCGCCTGGCCAAGCAGGTGGCTTCGGAACGCCAGGCCAAGCGCCGCGAAACGCGCCTGGGCAAGACCGCGATGCGCAGCATGGAAGACGTCATTTCGACGATGGGCCAGACCGACGGCCAGCGCCAGTTGAACCTCGTCGTCAAGGCCGATGTGCAAGGTTCGGTCGAAGCGCTGCGCGATTCGCTGACCGCGATCGGCACCGATCAGATCAAGGTCAATGTGATCGGATCCGGCGTCGGCGGCATTACCGAGTCCGACGCGACGCTCGCCGCCGCGTCGAAGGCGATCCTGATCGGCTTCAACGTGCGCGCCGACGCGTCGGCACGCAAGGTGATCTCCGACAGTGACGTCGACCTGCGTTACTTCTCGATCATCTATGACGTGATCGACCAGGTGAAGCAGGCCGCGACCGGATTGCTCGGCACCGAAATCCGCGAGGAGATCATCGGCACCGCACAGGTGCGCGACGTGTTCCGCTCGTCGAAGTT
>DASSGP010000334.1:0-2230 GCA_035693405.1 Rudaea sp.
ATGCCCAACGTCAAAGTTCGCGAGAACGAGCCTTTCGAGTTCGCTCTGCGCCGCTTCAAACGCACCTGCGAGAAGGCCGGAATCCTGGCCGAAACGCGCAAGCGCGAGTTTTACGAGAAGCCGACGCAGGAACGCAAGCGCAAGGCCGCCGCCGCGGTGAAGCGCCATCTGCGCCGCGTCTCCCGCGATGTGACCAAGCGCCAGCGGTTGTATTGATCCGCGCGCCGGTCGGCGCAAGCTGACCGTCTCTTCCTGAATTCTTCGGCCGGCGTAGCGCAAGCGACGCTGGCCGTTTGTGTTTCTACGAGGGCTGAGAGCTGACGGCTGAGGGCTGAAGATCAAGAGCGCGGGCCTCCCCGAGCCTTTGCTCTGCAGCCCTCAGCCCTCAGCCCTCAGCCCCAACTCCTGGAGCTTCCGAGTGTCCCTCAAACTGCAACTCACCGACGACATGAAGACCGCGATGAAAAGCGGCGACAAGGACCGCCTTGGCGTGATCCGGCTAATCAACGCCGCGATCAAGCAGCGCGAGGTCGACGAGCGCATCCAGCTCGACGACACGCAGGTCCTGAGCGTTCTGGAAAAGATGCTGAAACAGCGCCGCGACTCGGTTTCGCAGTTCCAGGCCGCCGGCCGCACCGACCTGGCCGACAAGGAAACCTTCGAGATCGGCGTGATCCAGTCGTACATGCCGGCGCAGCTCAGCGCGGCCGACGTCGACGCGATCGTCGCCGTGACGATTGCCGAAGCCGGCGCGACCGGTCCGAAAGACATGGGCAAGGTCATGGGGCTGGTCCGGCCGAAGGTTGCCGGAAAGACCGACATGGGCAAGCTGTCGGAGATCATCAAGGGCAAGCTGGCCGCGCTCAGCTGAGTCAGCCATGCGGCTCCGTGCCGCCAAGTAGCGTCTAAACTAGCGGGCATGGCCGGTCGCATCCCCGAGCAATTTATCGACGAACTTCTCGCGCGCGTCGACATCGTCGAGGTGATCGAGCAGCGCGTGCCGTTGCGCAAGGCCGGCCGCGACTGGAGCGCGCGCTGTCCGTTCCACGACGAGCGCTCGCCATCGTTCACGGTCAGTCCGGCCAAGCAGTTCTACCACTGCTTCGGCTGCGGCGTGCACGGCAGTGCGATTACGTTCCTGATGAACTACGACCGGCTCGAATTCGTCGACGCGGTCGAGGAACTCGCCGCGCGCACCGGCCTCAAGGTGCCCTACGAAGGCGGCGCCAAGCGCGCGCCGCAGGAAGACTCGACCGACCTGTACGCGCTGCTCGATGCGGCAGCGAAGTTCTACCAGCGCCAGCTCGGCAGCAGCGACAAGGCGCGCGCGTACTTCGAAGCGCGCGGCCTCGATGCGCAGACGATCGAGCGTTTCGGTCTCGGCTACGCGCCAGACCAATGGGACGCCCTGAAGAACGCGCTCGGCACGAATCCGCAGCGCATCGCATTGCTGGAAAAGTCCGGCATGCTGACCAGCGGCGAGCGCGGCACGAAGTACGACCGCTTCCGCGACCGCGTGATGTTTCCGATCCAGGACCGGCGCGGGCGCGTGATCGCTTTCGGCGGAAGAGTTCTCGGGGATGAAACACCCAAGTATCTCAATTCCCCCGAGACGCCGCTGTTCCACAAGGGCCAGCAGCTGTTTGCGCTGTGGCAGGTGCGCCAGGCGCACAGCAAGATTCCGCGCCTGATCGTCGTCGAAGGCTACATGGACGTCATCGCGCTGTTTCAGCACGGCGTGACCCAGGCGGTGGCGACGCTCGGCACGGCGACGACGCGCGATCATGCCGAACTGCTGTTCCGCAATTGCGCCGATGTATACTTTTGCTTCGACGGCGATCGCGCCGGCCGCCAGGCGGCGTGGCGCGCGGTCGAATCGGTGTTGCCGCGCATGCGCGACGGGCGCCAGGCCTTCTTCCTGTTCCTTCCCGACGGCGAGGATCCCGATTCGCTGGTGCGCCAGGAAGGCCACACGGGATTCGAGCAGCGCCTCAAGGCGGCAACATCGCTGGGTGAGTTCTTCTTCGCCGAACTCGGCAAGGACGTCAACCTGGCGACGCTCGACGGCAAGGCGCGCCTGGCCGAACGCGCGCGGCCGCTGCTGACGCAGATTCCCGATGGCGCGTTCCGCGACCTGATGCTCGGCGAGCTGGACAAGCTGGCCAACGTCCGCCTGCGTCTCGATGCGCCGGCCGCCGACAGCAAGCCGCGCCGGCCGGCCAAGCCGCAA
>DASSGP010000335.1:0-6819 GCA_035693405.1 Rudaea sp.
CGAAGCGGTTGCTGTCTACGAGAAACTGCTGGCGTTGAACACGGCGAAGTACGGGCCGACGCACGAGCAGGTCGCACTCGCGTGGTCGGGCCTTTCGCGCGCGTATCGGCGCAGCGGCAACCTGGAGAAAGCCGAGGACGCCTCGCGTCACGCGCTCGCGATCGATCGCGCCATCTACGCGAACGATCACTGGATCACGGCCAATCACCTGAATGCGCTGACGATGATCCTGGTGCAGAAGCGCGATTATCAGGGCGCGCTCGACGCATCGCGCGAAGGCGTGCGGATTACCGTGAACACGCTCGGTGAGAATCACGTCGATCGGCTGTCGCCCCTATATCAGGCCGGCTTTGCGCTCATGATGATGGAGCGCTACGCGGAAGCACTGCCCTATCTGCGCGACGTGTTCGAACGCCGCGCCGAACGGCTCGGCCCTACCCAGCACGAAACGATCGTCGCGCGCGCCACCTACGGCTATGACCTCGGCATGGCCGGCGACGCGAAGGCCGGAGCAACCGAGCTCGACAGGGCCATCGACGATGCGTCGAACGAGCCCGCCCCCGATTTCGACGTCATTGCCAAGATGATCGAAAAGCGCATCCGCCTGGCGCTGTTGTCGGGTGAACTGGAAACAGCCACGACGCTGATCGAATCTTTCGCGAGCGCGGTGTCGAAGACGTCGTCGCCCGACGATCGTGCTTGGATCGGCAAGGCCGACACACTTCGCGGCGAAGTGCTGCTCGCGCAGAAGCGGCCGCATGAAGCCAGGGACGCGCTGCTGCGCGCGGGCAAGGCGCTGGAAGCAGGAACGAGCACCGATCTCGTCGAACCGTTGGAGCAACGTCTTCTGCTCGCCAAGGCTTGCGCGGCAAGCAATGACGTCGCCGCGGCGCGAGCGGCGGCGAACGATGCGCGGCGCAAGATGGAAAGTGTGCCTTATCCGCCTTCGCGACTCACGCGACTTGCCGAAACGCTCCCGAAGTAGATATCTGAGCGATGCGCGCGCCTTGGCACTGCGGCGCAATGCGCCTGCGCCGGTTGCGCCCTTACGTGCTGCAACACCATCCCCACCCAACCCTCCCCTTGAACGGGAGGGCTTGTGCGTGTGAGGGAGCTGAAGTGAGTGCGGGCTTTGAGCTTTGAGCCCCTCTCCCACCGGGAGAGGGGTTGGGGTGAGGGTCGGGGCTCGCACCGACGTCGGTAGATAGTCGGACTGCAGCGACTTTGCGGTGGATGCGCTCGGCGCTGCAACGTCATCCCCACCCAACCCTCCCCTTGAAGGGGAGGGTTTAAGCGCGTGAAGGGACGGCTGACCCGTGTGATGGGACGGGCTAGACGCGTCAACTCCCCGCATGTGTCGAAAGAAACGCGCGCGCGTACTGCCAGTCGCGGTCGACGGTGCGTGACGACAGGCCGGTGATTTCCGCTACGCGTGGCAGCGGCAGTCCGGCGAAGTAGTGGAGCTCGACGACCTGCGCGGCGCGCGGCGAATCGGCCGCGAGCGCGTTCAACGCTGTGTCGAGCTCGAGCGCCAGGGCCGGCTCGATCGAGACCGCGCCGACCGCCGGATCGGTGAAGCCGATGCGCGCGAGGTCGCCGCCTTCCTTCAGGCTCTGCCGCCGCCGCGCCAGGTCGACCAGCAGGTGGCGCATTGCGCGGGCGGCGTAGGCGAAGAACTCGAGCTCATGGCCGAACTGCAGATTGCGCTCGTCGCACATACGCAGGTACAGCTCGTGAACGACTTCGGTCGTGCTCACCGATGCAGGCGCCGCGCCGCGTTGCCGCTGCCGGCCGGCCATTGCCTTCAGGCGCGAATACATGTCCTGGAACAACGCGCTGGCTGGCGCGACGTTCACCGTGTTTTGCGATGTCGACATGCAAAGCCCTCCCTTTGCAGACATAGACCATTGTCCACCTATTGCGTGCGCGGCGATACAGCACCGGCTCGAGTCTGCCGCGACGGCGGTCACCGACCGCCGATCCGGGCAACTTGCGCCGGTGCGGAGCCTGGCCGGCCGCGTCTGCAATTTGGCGCCGCTCCGAGGCTTTATCCCGGAGCTCTTCTCACCCGAACGCAACAGCATCGATGTCCAATGGCGTGATTGATCCTCGCGTTGCGTACTCCGAATTGCAACCCCAGAAAACGGCCTGCAGGCCGGAGGAAAATCATGAGTGCCGTATTGAAAAGCGAACCACACGGGCGTTATGCCCATTGCATCGAAGTATCCAAGCGCATTCGCTGGGAGATCGAGCGTGACGTCTTCAAGGGACGCCGCTTCGATTTCGAGCGCGAGTTCCTGCCCAGCGGTCTGAGCCACGTCGACCGGCTCGACTTCCTCGCACCGTCGGAGCGACGGCTGATGAGCCAGATCCAGGGCCGGACCTACGCTTACCTGTTTGGACTGGTCGAGCGTTTCATCAACGCCAAGGTGCTCGAATTGTCGCGCGACCACTGGTTCGGCGATCAGGTCGCACTCGAAGCGCTGATCCGCTTCAGCGACGAGGAACTCAAGCATCAGGAACTGTTTCGCCGCATCGAGTCGATGATCGGCGAGCGCATGGCGCCGGGCTACGTGCGCACCGCTGACGCGAATGCCGTGGCGCACGCCGTGCTGTCGAAATCCACCTGGGCCGTGCTTGCACTGACCTGCCATATCGAACTGTTCACGCAGACCCACTACAAGCAGAGCATCGCCACGGACGACCGGCTCGATCCGCTCTACCGCGACGTGTTCCTGTTCCATTGGCGCGAGGAGTCGCAGCACGCGATTCTCGACGAGCTCGAATGGCGCCGGATCGATGCGACGCTGACCGACAGCGAACGCGACGCCGCGGTCGACGACCTGATCGCGCTGGTCGGCGCCGTGGACGGCATTCTGCAAGCGCAGTCCAAGGCAGACGTCGACTACTTCGTGCACATCTGCGGGCGCATCCCGTCGCGCGACGAACGAGCCACGCTCGCTGCCGCGACCCTGGCCGCCTATCGCTGGCAATACATCGTGTCGGGTGTACAGGAGCCGCGCTTCCAGCAGGTGCTCGGCGAACTCACGACCGAGGCGCAACGCGCAAAGATCGGGGCGGCGTTGGCACCGCTTCTGCAATAGCGATACGTCGACTTTGAGCCCCTCTCCCGCCGGGAGAGGGGTTGGGGTGAGGGTCGGGTCTGGTATCGGCGTCGGTAATGGCTCGGTCCACTCGCAACGAACCTCATTCGTTACGGCAACACCATCCCCACCCGACCCTCCCCTTGAAGGGAGGGCTAACGCGCGTTGTCCCTAATCCTGTTTCTCCGGATCGGGTTCTTTCTTCGCCGCCTTGTTCTTCACCGGCGTGTCGATCGGGATCAGCGGCTCGACGTGCGCAGTCCCGAGGGACTTGCGCTCGAATTTCGGATCGTACGGGTTGTCACTCTCGAGCAACTGGCGATAGGCGATCGAGCCGTCGACGCCTTCGCCGCCGAGGATTTCTCCGGAGGTGGTCCCTCTCTTGTGGACACCCTTCTGCCCCTTCTGATTGCTCGGATCGGCGGTAGCTTGATGCGTTCCGACTTCCAGATGGCCGACCGAACCCACGCGCGATCCGGTCATATGCGAGCGCACGTCGGCCCAGCGCGCCTTCGCGCGCCGCAGCGCGACTTCGTCGCCGTAGGTCTTCTTCAGCTCTTCCACGATAACCCTGGCCTGTTCGATCTGTTCGGGCGTCAACTGCGCCTGCACGACGTTGCGCGCGGCAACGTAGCGCTCCTCGCCGCGTTCCGCGGCCAGCGCCATCCACGCCAGCGCGCGCGGATAGTCCACGGGTATGCCCTGGCCGCGCGCGTACATCACGCCGAGGTTGTATGCAGCCGGCTTGTACGCCCACGATGCGGCGACCTCGTACATCTGCACGGCAAACTTCGAATCATTTTTCTGGAAGGCCCGCGCGCCGATCTTGAAGTAGTACTCGCCGGGCCGCGCGTCGGCTTCCGGCGTGTTTTCCTCGGACCCGCGCAGCCGCATTCCGGACTGGTAGCTGGAATCGTAGGAAGCCGCGTTCTCCGCCGGCGGGACGTCATCCGTGGGCGTTTCCAGCATGGGCGTCGGTTGATCGCCCGGCGCGTTTTCATCCGCGTATGCCGGCGCTGTGCCCAACAACGCAATGGCAATCAACACAGCCGCTTCCTTCATGAAAAGTCCCCTTCCCGGCCTGCCGAAAAAATACCCTCGTCGACTCACCTTCTCACCGTCATGCCGCTGACACTCGTGAATTCGAGCGGAGGACTGATCGTCCACTCGAAGGCGACATTCGCCTGCGCCTCGATCGGTACTCCGCCTTTTTGCGCCGCGTCGAACGCATAGCGCTTCACCGCGTCCAGCGATGCCTGATCCAGCGATTCGCTGCCGCTGGAGCGGTTGACGTGCGCTTCCTTGAGGCCGCCATCCGCGCCGATCGTGACCAGCACCTGGGACTCGCCTTCCTCGTGTGCCTGATACGCTTGCGCCGGATATGGCGGCCGCCAGCGGTGTATGACCCGCGGTGGAGTGAACACGCCAGTCGCGCCGACGCCCGCAGTCGAAATTCCCTGGATGCGCTTGATTGGATCGGAATGGTTACCGGCGGCGCGATCGGCACCGACGGCGAGCGGGGCTGGCGTTGCAGCATTGCGATCTTCATCAGCTGGCGCAGACTCGCGCGCCACGATCGACGCCTCGGCGGCCGCAGCTGGCCTGGTTCGCACCGGCCTGGCCGCGCTTGCGACATTGCCGGCTGCGCCGGCGTCACGCGATGGCGGACTCACGGAAGTCATCGGCTTGGGCAGCGCGACCCGGACCGGACCGAGTGTTGCACCACTGATCTTCGGCGACGCTTGCCGATCCAGCGCAAACACGACCGGCACGATTTCGTCACTCTCGATCGGTTTGCCCTGCTTGCGTGCCGGCTCGAAGGCCCAGTTCCTGACCCCTTCGACAGCGCTTTCGCCGAGCGCCGTCGCTTCCGGCGGATCGACGCGATCGACAACGGCCGTCAACACGTTGCCGGCAGCGTCCACGCGCGCTTTGACATAGACAACGCCTTCGACTTTCGCTTCGATCAGGCCCTGCGGATAGGTGATGCGGCTGAGCCTGCGGTAAGTCGCCGGCTTGTCGGACCGATCGAGCGACCGGTTCTGCAGATCGATCATGCCTCGGCTCTCGTGACCCGACGACGTTGGCCCCGCCTGCATGGCCCACGCGCTATAGGTACCACCGACCACCAGCGCCGCGGCGACGGCCATGCCGAGCATTGCCCGTGCGCGGCCCGGCAACGGACGTTTCATCAGCGCGATTCTTTGCTTCAACGGATGGCTCGACTGCCAGTTGCAGCCGACCGGCAGGCCGAAGCCTGCCAGCTGCGCCTTCAACATGGCGTCGGCATACGGCCGGCGCGCGTGCGGAAAGCGCGAAATCACGATGGCATCGCAGGCCAGTTCCTGGTCGAAACGAAATCGCGATGCGGCAAAGTGCACAAGTGGGTTGAACCAGAACGCGCAACGCAGCGCCGCGGCGAACGCGTTGATCTGCGCATCGCCGCGCGCGCGGTGCGTGCGCTCGTGCGCGAGAATCAATTCGCGCTCGACCATGCTGTAACGCTGCTCGAAATCCGCCGGCAGGACCACGCGCGGACGCCAGGCGCCGAGCAATGCCGGGCAGCCTGCCGTGGCCTCGGCGCGCAACGTCTGGTCGCCGGAAACCGTCAACCGTCCCAGCCCGCGCACGAAGCGGCGCTGTTGCCATGCCAGGATCAGGAACGCAGCGGCGAAGCCCAGCAGCCACGTTGCGATCAGCCACGTGGAAAGGTCGGTATCGCTGGCTGCTGCCGACGCGGCCAGAGGGGCCGCGGCGAAGATCAATTCGGTTGCAGCCGGCGGCAGGATCTGCATCGATATCGATTCAGCCGGTGCCGGCAGCAGCGCCACCGCCGCCGACAGCGGAACCAGGGCCCACAGCCCGTAGGCGGCGCGGACTCCGAAGCGCCGGCGCATCGGCTCGCGCAACATCAGCACCAGCAGCATGGCGGCGCTGGAGGCAAGCGTCGCGACGGTCAACACATGCATCAGGTCAGGCCCCATTGTCGATCTCCCCGATAAGCCGCTTGAGTTCCGCGATGTCCTTCTTGCTGAGTTTGCGCCGCTCGGAAAAATGCGCGACCAGTGGCGCGACGCGGCCGTCGAAAAGACGGTCGAGCAGGCTTTTGCTCTCGGCATGCACGTAGTCCGCGCGGCTCAACAGCGGGCGGTACAGATAGCGCCGGCCGTCGCGCTCGGCTTCGACCGCGCCCTTGTTGAGCAGGCGATTGAGCAACGTCTTGATCGTCGGTTCCTGCCAGTCCGTCGATTTCGCCAGCGCGGCGACGACCTCGTCGGCGCTCAGCGGGTGCTCGTTCCAGAGCACATCCATCACCAGGCTTTCGGCATCGCTGATCGACATCGCCGTCTCCAATTTACGGGCGTACCAATTACGAACGTAATTGATCAGAAAGATTACAGCCGTAAATTGAAAAGTCAAGCGACTACCCCTTCGATCGCAGGAATGCCCAGCCCGGCCGTTCTGAGAAAGTCGCGGCAGCCCGTAGAAGGACGGGTCACCGCGCATTCAAAGCGGCAACCCAGTGCGATCAACCGAACCCCCAGTCGGCGTATCCTTGGCGGGCGTGACCGCAAGGCCGTGGGCCGCCGTTCGGGGTGCGCCACTCATCCGCCCTGTCCGCAACTCGACCCCGGCGACCGGCAGTTCATCGCAAAGCGCTTTGCAGACACCGGCTGTCGGGTCAGAGTGCACACCGAAGCTCCACGCCGATGCA
>DASSGP010000336.1:0-12684 GCA_035693405.1 Rudaea sp.
CTGGAGAATGCCGCGCGCGGCGTCAATGTCTGCGCGGTCTGCCCCGGTTTCACCTACTCCGAATTCCATGACGTCACCGGGACCCGAAACATCGTCTCGAAGATGCCGAACTGGATGTGGCTGACTGCGGCGGAAGTCGCGCGCCAGGGCGCCGACGCCGTCGAACGCGGCGAAGCCGTCTTCGTCACCGGGCGCGTGAACCGGGTGATCAAGTCCCTGATGAAACTGCTGCCGGACCGGATCACGCTGCGCCTCGTGCAAAAGCGCTCCAAACACTTTCGGGCGCAGTGACTGTCGCAGGTTCGCGGCTGGCGGTCTGCTGGACGCGCGCCTGTTTTAGAATGACGCAGGTTTGATGCAGAGGATTGCAACGTGGAAAGCACATCGCGAAGCAGTTCGCGCCGAACCCGTTCTCAGCCCGTGCGCTGCCGGCGGTAATGAGCGACACGAGGCATCTCGACGCGAACCTGCCGAAACTGCAGGCCATCGAAGCGGACATTGCAGCAGGCCGGTTGCGCGAGGCCGGCGCCGCGATCGAGGCGCTCGCCACGGCCGCGCCGTCGGATCCGCGCGTTTACCTGGCAGGATCGGTGCTCGCGCGCGCCACAGGAAACCTGCCTGGTGAAATCGAATCGCTTCGACGCGCAGTCGCACTGGCGCCACACCGCCCGCGCGTGCGCCTCGAACTGGCCAAGGCGCTCGCGCGTGCCGGAAACCATGCGGAAGCGCTGGCTGCGGCCAATGCCATCGTCGAGATGGCACCGGCAGACCTGATGGCATTGGAGATCGCGGTCGCGATTGCCGAAGGTGCCGGCGACCTGGCGACGATGCAGCGCCACTTGCAAAGCGCGGCAGCAATCAGGCCGAACGATGCATCGATTCAGCGCGCCCTGGGAAAATGTCTGGCCGATCGCGGCTTGCATGCCGAGGCCGTGGCGCATTGGAGCGCCGTTCTGGCCATCAGCCCGGACGATGCGCTTGCATGGGGGTGGCTCGGCGGATGCCTGATGGCACTCGAACGCACGCAAGAAGCGCGCGACGCCCTGCAGCGCGGATTGGAGTTGCTGCCGGGCGAGCCGAGCATGGAATTCCATCTGGCTATCGCCCGCGGAGAAACGCCGCGCACGCAACCGAAGGAAATAATGCAGGAGCTGTTCGACAAGTATGCGCCGCGCTTCGATGCCGAACTCGTCGGTGCGTTGAAGTATCGCGTGCCGCGCCGGGTCGCCGACTTCATCAGGCAACGTTCGCCTTCGCTCGATGTGAGCATTCTTGATCTGGGCTGCGGGACAGGGCTGCTTGGTGTGTACCTGGGCCCTGTCAGCGGTGCGTTCGTCGGTGTGGACCTTTCCGCCAGGATGCTCGAACGGGCCGCTAGCCACCGCGTCTACACGGAATTGCGCCAGGCAGAACTTCTCGACGAACTTCGTGCCACGCCTGCGGGCACCTACGACTACGTCACGGCCAACGATGTGTTCATCTACGTCGGCGACCTGTCCGAAGTGATTCCAGCGGCGTTCAAGGTGATCCGCCAGGGCGGCACGCTGATCTTCTCATGCGAGATAGCGCAGGAATCGGAAGGTGCGCTGGTACTCCGCCCGAGCAAGCGCTACGCGCACACCGTCAGTTCGATCCAGGCGTTTTGCCGCGATGCCGGATTCGGCAGCTGCACCATCGAACCGATCGACCTGAGATTCGAGCGCAAGGTAGCGATCCCCGGTTTCATCGCGATCGCGAAGAAGGGCTGAACGCATGTGCCGGTGAGCCCGCGTTTCGAGCGGGCAGTGCTGAAAAACGCCGGCTGACCGCATATCCAAATGGGCAGGCAGGCGGCCCGACGCCTGGCGAACGCAGGCCTGACGAAAGTGGTGTTGTAACCGCCTGCTCGCAGTATAGTGGCGGCGTGGGAGTGCAGGACACCGTTCGTCGCGCGGACTGATCCCGCACGACGCGGCGGGCTGGGGCAGGAAGCGATCCGTCGGGGAACGCCATGCCACATAGCAAGAGGCGCGGATTGGCCGTGCGGGGCCGTTTCGTCGGCTGTCTGCGCGACTCATTGTTTTCCACGCGGCGCAATGGCCGCGACCTTCGCCGCCAACAGCGCGGCGGATGCAACCCACTCAGGCTACTGCGTGTGCACGCTGCGCGAGCCAGTCAGCGCGAGCCAATCAGTTCGACGTATACGAACACCGCTTCAGGCCCGGTGCTCCAGTTCTGCGCCGGCCATGACTAGAGGACGTATGCCATGACTACCACCGTTGTTCATTCATCGCGCTGCAGGGCTACCGCGCTTGCCCTGGCGCTGGCTCCGTTTGTGCACGCACAGGCGAGTACGATCACTGTTAACGACCTCATCGACGCGCCTGGCAACGATGGCAAGTGCACGCTGCGCGAAGCGATCACGGCCGCCAACGGGAATACGGCGTCGGGCGGCGCCGCCGGCGAATGCGCCGCCGGACAGGCGTTTCCCACGATCGACGTGATCCAATTCGCGATTTCCGGCGGCGGCCTGCACACGATCACTCTTGCCAGCCAGCTGCCGGACATCACCCAAGTCGTAACGATCGACGGCTACACACAAAGTGGCAGCAGCAAGAACATGCTGGCCGTCGGCGACAACGCCGTCCTGCTGATCGAAGTCAGCGCCACGGCACTTCCGAGTTTTACCGATGTATTCCGCATTGCCGCGAGCGGGACCACGGTGCGTGGACTGGTCGTAAGCCACACGAAGAATCAAGCGTTCACGGTCGGCCCCAATAGTCCCGTCGACAACGTCGTGATCGAGGGTAACTTCATCGGCACCGACTCGGCCGGCACTGCGATAACGGCAGCCGCCAATCTCAATCTGATCCGCCTGAACGGCACCGGCAACCGGCTTGGCGGTACGACGACGCAGGCGCGCAACGTGATCGCCGGTGGCGCCGGGAGCAGTGCCGGGACAGTCTGGGCCGCTGGCACCGGCAACCTGATTCAGGGCAACTACATCGGCGTCGACGCCACCGGCACCCAGCCGCTGCAGCCGGCGACCGCCACGAACGCCATCGAACTCGGACCACTCGGCTCGGCGAACGCTACGAAGATCGGCGGTTCCGAACCGGGCGCCGGCAACGTGATCCTAGGAAGCAATATCGGCATAAATCTCAATGGCGCCGCACACGACACTGTAATCCAGGGCAACTACATCGGCATCGACGCGACCGGTACGCAACGGCTCGGCGGGAATCTTGGCATTTCGACAAGCAATGCGCCGACCGGCACGATCATCGGCGGTGCGGGCGCCGGCAACGTCATTTCGGGCAACAACGTCGGCATCTACCTGGCCGACAGCGCTGTCGGGACGATCGTCAAGGGTAACCGCATCGGCACGGATGCCAGCGGCACCAGGCCGGTCTCCAATCACGGCAACGGCATCTTCATTCAGACCCAGAGCGTCGGCAGCATCATCGGTGGCCCGAATCCCGGCGAAGGCAACACGATTGCATTCAACTGCGGCCAGGGCATCGGCATGTACGCGGGTTTTGGTTTTACCGGTTGGGCCATGCTTGGCAACTCGACGTTCTCGAACGCCGGCCTCGGTATTTCGCTGTTCAACAACGGCGCCCCGATCCCGAACGATGACGGCGACGCCGACACCGGCTCGAACAATCTTCAGAATCATCCGGTCATTACCGCCGCGCCAGTCGCGGCCGGAATGGTCGATCTGGCCGGAACGTTGAACAGCCTCCCGGCCAAGACCTACCGCGTCGAGTTCTTCTCCGGCTTGGGCTGCCATCCGACCGGCTCCGGCGAGGGACGCAACTTCCTCGGCGCGCGAGACTTACTTACCGATGTCTCGGGCAACGTGAGTTTCGGCAGCGGTTCGGCGATGTTCACCATTCCGAACGGCCACAGCGTTTTCACCGCCACGGCGACCGATCCGGACGGCAATACGTCGGAACTTTCACAATGCTTCGGCATTCCCGCCCTGCTGTTCCACGACGACTTCGACGGTGGGTGCGCGGGATACGATTGATCGCAAGCTGCCGCGGAGCGCTAAATCAGCTTGATCTCGCGCAACCGCTCGAGCAGATATTCGTGCGAGGTGATCGACGTGTCGTAGCGGCGCGGATTGTCCGGCGTGATGCACGAGGGCAGCGGATCGAGCACGACGTCAGGATTCGGGTGCAGGAAGAACGGCACCGAATAACGCGGCTTGCGCGCCTGTTCGCCGGGCGGATTGACGACACGGTGTGTCGTCGACGGATACACATGGTTCGTCAGCCGCTGCAGCATGTCGCCGATGTTCACGACGATCGTGTCGGCTTCAGCCGTGAACGGGACCCACTCGCCCTTGTGCGACTTGACTTCGAGGCCGGCCGCGCTGGCGCCGACCAGCAAGGTGATGAAGTTGATGTCTTCGTGCGCACCGGCGCGCACGTTCGGAATGTCGGGCGTCGTGATAGGCGGATAGTGGATCGGCCGCAGGATCGAGTTGCCAACGTTGGTCTTGTCGTCGAAGAAGTGTTCCGGCAACTCGATGTGCAGCGCCAGCGCGCGCAGCACGCGCGTGCCGAGCGCGTCCAGCGCTTCGTACAGCGCGTATCCGAATTCATGGAAGCCGGAAATCTCGGCCGGCCAGACGTTCGGCGGCATGATGTCGGCGAACGTCGAATCGCGCGGCAGTTCGCGTCCGATGTGCCAGAATTCCTTGAGGTCCGGGTAGCGTGAGTCCTTCGCTGTCTCGATGCCGAACGGCGTATAGCCGCGCGCGCCGCCCAATCCCTTGAGGTGATACTTCATCTTCACGTCGGCCGGAAGCGCGAAGAAGCGCGCGAAGGCGTCGTACGAGCTGTCGATCAGCGACTGCGCGATGCCGTGGCCGCGGATGCCGGCAAAACCCCATTCGCGATAGGCGGCGCCAAGTTCGGCGACGAAGGCGCCGCGGTCCGAATCGTAGCGGCGGATGTCGAGAGTGGGAATTTGCGCAGTCATCGCGTTCGTTTGGTTCGTTTCGTCTATTTCGTATTGCTAGGCGGCGGATTCGCTCGCCGATCTTACGGCTTCGGCCAGCGCGCTGGCGAGTGCGCCGACCTCGGCGACGTCCTCGCCTTCGACCGTGACGCGCACGAGCGGTTCGGTGCCGGATGGCCGCAGCACGACACGGCCGCGGCCGCTCAGGGTCTGCTGGGCCTGCGCCAGTGCGCGCTGCACCCCATCGCGCGCGACCAGGGCCGCGCCGCCGGCAGCAGGAACGTTGAGCGTCGTCTGCGGCACCCGACGCAGGCTCGCACGCGCCTGCGCGAGCGTGGTTCCACGCCGCTGCAGCACGTCGAGTGCGAGCAGCGCCACAATGATGCCGTCGCCGGTCGTGACCTTGTCCATGCACAGCAGGTGGCCGGAAGCCTCGCCGCCGAGCAGGCCGCCATGCTGCCTCAACGCCTGCAGCACGTAGCGGTCGCCGACGTCGGCGCGCACGAACGCGACGCCGAGCGAGGCGATCGCGCGCTCGACGCCGAAGTTCGTCATCAACGTGCCGACAACCGGACCTTTCAGCGTGCCGGCCGCATGCCGGTCGCTGGCGAGAATCCAGAGCAGGTCGTCGCCATCGACGATCGCGCCGGTATGGTCGACCATCTGCACGCGATCGCCATCGCCGTCGAAGGCGATGCCGAAGTCTGCGGCGTTGTCGAGCACGCAGCGCTGCAGCGCCTGCATGTGCGTCGCGCCGCAGTCCTGGTTGATGTTGTAACCGTCCGGGTGCACGCCGATCGCAATGACGTCGGCACCCAGGTCGGCGAGCAGTTTCGGCGCGATGTGGTAGGTCGCGCCATGGGCGCAGTCGACGGCGATCTTCTTGCCGCGAAGATCGACGCCGGGGACCGTGCGATGGCAGAACGCAAGGTAGCGCTGCGCGGCGTCATCGACTCGGGCCGCCTTGCCAATCCGCTCGGGCGGCGCATGCGGGGCGGACGCGACCTCGAGTTCCTGCTCGATCGCCAGTTCGACCGCGTCGTCGAGCTTTTCGCCCTGCGCCGAGAACAGCTTGATGCCATTGTCGTAGTATGGATTGTGCGACGCGCTGATGACGATGCCGGTCGTGCCGCGCAGCGCGCGCGTCAGGTAGGCGACCGCAGGCGTCGGCATCGGACCGAGCAGGCGGACGTCGGCGCCGACCGCGACCAGACCGGCTTCGAGCGCCGATTCGAGCATGTAGCCGGAGATGCGCGTGTCCTTGCCGATCAGCACGGTTGCGTTGCCGTCGCCGAGCACGCGGCCGATCGCCCGGCCGAGGCGCAGCATGAACTCCGGTGTGATTGGGTCCACGCCGGCGCGACCGCGGATGCCGTCGGTGCCGAAGTACTTCTTTGCCGTCATCAAATACCGCGCAAGCAGCGCATGGCTACATCGTGTGCGTGGGGCGGTCGGCATTCATGATGCCGGCCAGCAGCGATTCGATTTTCGTCCGCGCAGTTTCGCCGTCGGCGGATTCGTTGAACTGCACGCCGATGCCGGCCGTGCGATTGCCCTGCGCACCGGGCGGCGTGACCCAGATGACCTTGCCCGCGATTGGCAGGCGGTCCTTGTCTTCCATGAGGGTCAGCAAGATGAAGACCTCGTCACCGAGGCCATAGCGCTTCGCCGTCGGCACGAACAGTCCGCCGCCTTTGACGAACGGCATATAGGCGTTGTAGAGCGCGCCCTTGTCCTTGATCGCCAGGGACAAAATACCCTGCCGCGGCATGCCGCCTATCGGTCCCGCCATCTCATCTCTCCGGTCCTTGCCAGCGCCAAGCGCATCGGCGTGAAACTCGACATCTCAGGAACATTACGCTCCGCGCGCCGCCTTGCCCGCAGCACGCGTCCGCACCAGTTGCGTCCACGCCAGCAGGACTTCCAGCACGACCAGTTCCGCGCGCAACGGACCACGCAACAGTTCGCGAGCACGGTTGGCCTGATCGAACCACGCCGATAGCTTGGTCAAATCGGCACCTGCGGTCAAGGCAAGCGGCCCGCGCGCGCCACGAGTCAACGCGCTCGACTCACTCTGCGCAAGTGTCGCTGCGAACCACAGACGCGCATCCGGTTCAGCTTTGCCCCAGGCATTGGCAACGTCCACGGCATTCGATTTGCCTTGCTGCAGCGCGCGCAGCTGGCTGGCGACCTCATCACGCAGCGCCAGCCGTCCGCTCTTCGCCCATGCCAGCGCAAGTCCCGGATTGCCGCCGCTGGCGTCGAGAGCCGCGCTCGCCTGCTTTTCGTCCAGGCCCTGTCGGGTAAGCCAATCGAGCGCGGCTTGCGCTGCCGGCAGATGGAACGCGATGCGCTGACAGCGACTGCGGATCGTCGCCGGCAGCCGTGCCTGGTGCGCCGTGACCAACAGCAGATAACGTCCCGGACTGGGCTCCTCGAGCGTCTTCAACAGTGCGTTCGCCGCGGCGGCGTTCATCGCGTCGGCCGGTTCGATCACGGCGACTTGCGCGCGGCCGAGTTGGGGCGTCAGCGAAAACCAGGCCGACAACGCGCGGATCTGGTCGACGACGATTTCGCCGTACATCTTCTTCGACTTGTCGTTCAACGTGAAGCCGACGAACTTTGCGTCGGGATGGACCGGGTGACCGTATGGCTGGGCAAGGCTGCCGTCGGGACGCGTCTCTTCGGGATCGCGCTGCGCGCGCAGTGCGAACAATTCGCAGGAGCGGCATCGCCCGCACGGTGCGGCATCGCGCTGCTGGCACAGCAGATACGCCGCCAGATGCTCTGCGAACGCGCGCTTGCCGATGCCATCCGGACCGATCAGCAGCAGCGCGTGAGGCAGCCCGCTTTCCGCGCGCGCAGTCAGCTTGGCCCAGGCTTCCAGCTGCCACGGGGCCAGCGTCATGCGACGACTCCACAGTCGCGCATGAACCGGTCGATGTTTCCGCGCACGTCGCCCAGCACCTGGTCGAGCGCGCGGCTCGCGTCGACGACCTTAAAGCGTCCGGGCTCGGCCGCCGCACGCGCACGATAGGCGGCGCGGACACGCTCGAAGAAGTCGACATTTTCCATTTCTATACGATCGGCGGAACCGCGCCCGTTCGCACGGCGCATGCCGTCGGCAACCGGCAGGTCGAGCAACAGGGTCAGATGCGGCTGCACGCCGGCGGCTGCCCAGCGCTCCAGTTCCGCGATGCGCTCGATCGGCTGGCCGCGGCCGCCGCCCTGATAGGCGAAACTCGCGTCGGTGAAACGGTCGGACAGCACCCAGCGCCCCGCAGCCAAGGCTGGGACAACGACTTCGCGCACGAGTTGCGCGCGCGAGGCGAACATCAGCAGCAGTTCAGTCTCGGCGCACAAGCCGTTGAGACTCGGATCGAGCAGCACGGACCGGATCGCCTCGCCAGCCGGCGTGCCGCCGGGTTCGCGTGTGACGAGCACATCGATGCCGCGCTGCGCCAGCTGTGCCCGAACGGTTTCGAGCACCGTGCTCTTGCCGGCGCCCTCGCCGCCTTCCAGCGTGATCAATCTGCCGTTCATCGATTCCTGTGCAATTGGTAGCGCTCGACCGCGCGGTTATGCGCGTCCAGCGTCGCGGAAAATTCGTGCGTGCCGTCGCCGCGCGCGACGAAATAAAGCGCGTCGGTCGGGGCCGGGTGCATGACCGCCTCCACCGCCGCCTTTCCGGGCAGCGCAATCGGCGTCGGCGGGAGTCCGTCACGCGTGTAGGTATTGTAAGGCGTGTCGGCGTCGAGATCGCGCCGGTGCAGGTTGCCGTCGTAGCGCGCGCCGAGGCCGTAAATGACCGTGGGATCGGTCTGCAGGCGCATTCCGAGTCTGAGCCGATGCAGGAACACACCGGCGATCAGTGGCCGCTCCTCGGCGCGCGCGGTCTCCTTCTCCACGATCGAGGCCAGCGTCAGCACCTGGTATGGCGACTCCAGCACGAAATCAGACGTATGCGCCGCCCATGAATCGTCGAGCAGTTTGGCCATCGCCTCGTGTGCGCGACGCAGGATGTCGAAGTCGTTCATGCCCTTCACGTAGCTGTACGTTTCCGGCAGGAACCAGCCTTCCGGTGGCGCGCCACCAGCTTGAAGGCGGCGCATGATTTCCGCATCGTCGACCGCGGCCAGCGCTTGCTGCAGCCCGGCATCCTGCGCCAATGCAGTGCGCAACTGCCTGAATGTCCACCCTTCCACAATGGTAAAATGATGCTGCAGTACGTCGCCCGCAGCCATTTTCTGCAGCAGAGTGGTCGGAGTCAGGCCCGGGTTCAGCGCGTACTCACCGGCGTGCAAGCGGCCGGCCACGCCAAGTTCGCGCGCCAGCACCCGCCAGTACCAGGGATTGCCGGCGGCGATCCCGTGTTGATCGAGGATGCGCACGACTCCGCTTACCGACGTGCCGAGCGGAACGTCGATCGCGACCGTTTCGTTCAGTTGCGGCAGCGGCGTCTCGGCAAAGCGCCGATAGTCGCGATAGAAGTACGTCGCGACGCCCGCAACGAGCAGAAGGACGACGACGATAGCGAGCCGGACCCTTCCTGCGTTCCGCCGCACATCGACACATCGCGTCATCCGATCACCGTTTCGTCCGCAGGCACCCTGCGCCATTGTGCCCGAAGCGGGCGGCCGCACGCTCTCATGCATCTATCCCGAGCGCGCGCAGCATGCCGCGCGCCTTGGCCCGTGTCTCGTCGAGTTCGGCGGCTGCAATCGAATCGGCGACTATGCCGGCGCCCGCGCGCAAGCGCACGTCGCCCCGGCACAGCGAAAACGTGCGGATCAGGATGTTGAGGTCCATGTCGCCATCGCGGTTGAGATAGCCGAGCGCGCCGGTGTAGGCACCACGACCGGTGCCTTCGAGCTCGGCGATGATTTCCATCGTGCGCACCTTCGGACAGCCCGTGATCGTTCCGCCCGGAAACACGGCACGGATGATCGCGGCCGGCGTGACATTTTGGCGCAGGATGCCGTGTACGTTCGAGACGATGTGATGGACGTGCGCGTAGCTTTCCAGCGTCATGAACTCGTCGACCTCGACGCTGCCGGGCACGCAGACGCGGCCGAGGTCGTTGCGTTCCAGATCGATCAGCATGACGTGTTCGGCGCGCTCCTTGGGGTGCCCGATCAACTCGCGCAGGCGCGCGCCGTCATCGTCGCCGCCGACGCGCGCGCGCGTACCGGCGATCGGCCGGGTCGTGACATCGTTGCCGCGCACGTCGACCAGTCGTTCCGGCGATGAACTGACCACCGCGCAGTCGCGCCATTGCAGCAGTCCGGCGAACGGCGCTGGATTGGCGCGGCGCAACCCCGCAAACAGCGCGGCGGGAGACACATCGCCGGTCAGGCGCGCGCGCCATTCGCGCGACAGGTTGACCTGGAATACGTCGCCGGCACGCAGGTATTCATGGATCGCCGCTACTCCGCGCAGGAACGTCTCCGGAGCGTCTTCGTCGACCGCGCTTGCGGCGCAAGCCGACGTGAACTCGCTTGCAGAATCCAGATCGGCCTCGAGCGAGTCGATCAGGCCGGCGAACGCGTCCTCGGCGACGAGATGCGTGCAATCGCGCTCCCGGTCCACGATGATCGCGGCCGGACATCGCACGGCCAGCGCGATCGGCAAATCCGCGTCGGGTGCGGGCGGCAAGCGCAGGCGCGGCTCGATCTGCGCGGCCATTTCGTAGCCGAGGAACAGCAGCCAGCCGCCGCGAAACGGCAGATGCACGTCCGGATCCCGCCCGATGCGCTCGCGCTGCCAGGCCAGATCCAGCGCGTCGAGAAAGCGACCGTCAATCCCGGCGCCACTGGAGTTGTGCAGGCGGCCATCGCCAAGCAGTTCCAGATGTTCCTGCGGACAGGCAAACAGGATGTCGTAACGCGCATGCGGGCCGCGCACATTGCTTTCGAGCAATCCCGGATAGCGCCGCGGATTGGCGGCGGCGACCGGCAACAGGTCACGCGTGCCGTCGAGCGTGCGTATGACGAGACGCGAAGCCTTGGGCGCGCCTGCTCTGAAGCCCTCCCCTTCAAGGGGAGGGTTGGCTGGGGATGGTGTCATCGCGGCGGCGCGTGCGGCGCGCCCGCCTAGCCCGCATTATTCATGAACGTTCGTCGCGAGACCGACGAGACGCCGCTGTGGTGCGCGATGCGGACTGAAGACGCGCGACGGCGTACTCGACAGTACGTCGAGCGCGGCTGAGGGAGCAGCGCGCGCCACAGCGAGTGGATCGGCGGTCGCAGCAGAAGGTTCATGAGTAATGCGGGCTAGATGCGTCGAAACGCCAGCGTGCCGTTGGTGCCGCCGAAGCCGAACGAGTTCGACAGCGCGATGTCGAAACGGGCCTGGCGCGCGATGTTCGGCACGAAGTCGAGGTCGCAGCCTTCACCGGGCTCGTCGAGGTTGATCGTCGGCGGCACGATGCCATCGCGCATGCCGAGCACGCAGAAGATAGCCTCGACACCGCCTGCGGCTCCGAGAAGATGCCCGGTCATCGATTTCGTCGAGCTGACCATGAGCTTCTTCGAGGCATCGCCGAAGCAGCGCTTGATCGCGTTGCACTCGGCAAGATCGCCAACCTGGGTCGACGTGCCGTGCGCGTTCACATAGCCGACCTGGTCGGCATTGATCCCGGCATCTTTCATCGCCGCGCCCATGCAGCGCGCAGCGCCGTCGCCGTCTTCGCTCGGCGAGGTGATGTGGAACGCGTCGGCGCTCATGCCGAATCCGGCCAGTTCGCAATAGATGCGCGCGTTGCGCTTGCGCGCATGTTCGTAGTCTTCGAGCACGAGCACGCCGGCACCATCGGACAGCACGAAGCCGTCGCGATCCTTGTCCCACGGCCGGCTGGCCTTGTGCGGGTCGTCGTTGCGCGTGGACATCGCCCGCGCCGAGCAGAACCCGCCCATCGCCACGCCGGTCGTTGCGTATTCGGCGCCGCCGGCCACCATGACGTCGGCGTCGCCATACTGGATCATGCGCATCGCCAGACCCAGATTGTGCGTGGCCGTCGTGCAGGCCGTGACACAGGCGATGTTCGGCCCCTTGAGGCCGAGCATGATCGACAGATTGCCCGCGGCCATGTTGATGATCGAACTCGGCACGAAGAACGGCGAAATGCGCCGCTGCCCGCTCTCGTGATAGATGATGCTCGTGCGTTCGATCGTGTGGATGCCGCCGATCCCCGCGCCGACCGCTACGCCGATGCGTTCGGCGTCGTGTTCGTGCGGATGCAGGCCGGCGTCGGCCAGGGCCTCGATCGAGGCAGCGATACCGTAGTGGATGAACGGATCCATCTTCTTGACGTCTTTCGGCGCCACGAATCTGGCCGGATCGAACTCGCGCACCTCGCCTGCGATACGCGTCGGGAATGTGCTCGCATCGAAATGCGTAATCGGTCCGATGCCGCTGGTACCGCCGACGATCGCCCGCCATGCGGTCGGCACGTCATTGCCGACCGGGCTGACGATGCCCAGTCCGGTGACCACTACACGTCGTTTGTTCATAGCTGAGGGCTGAGAGCTGAGGGCTGAGGGCTGAAGATCAAGAGCGTTCGAGGTTGGCTGCTTTTCGGCCCTCAGCCCTCGGCCCTCAGCCCTGACTTAAAAACACAAACTGCGCCACGCGGGCGCAGTACGTGAGGACGGAAGCGGAAGATCAGGCCTTGACGTGAGCCTTGATGTAATCGACGGCCTGTTGCACGGTCGTGATCTTCTCGGCTTCCTCGTC
>DASSGP010000337.1:0-9906 GCA_035693405.1 Rudaea sp.
GCGTTCGGCGCGAAGTTCATCACCGGCTCGAGCGTCGAAGGCGCCAAGGCGCTCGGCGGCGTGCTCGTCGGCACGATCGTCACCGGCCTGTTCGTCGCGATCTCGATGACGACCGGCGGCGGCGCCTGGGACAATGCGAAAAAGTATATCGAGGACGGCCACTTCGGCGGCAAGGGATCGGACGCGCACAAGGCGGCCGTGACCGGCGACACCGTCGGCGATCCGTACAAGGACACGGCGGGCCCGGCGGTCAATCCGTTGATCAAGATCATCAACATCGTCGCCCTTCTACTTATCCCGCTTCTCTGAGCAACAAGGCAAACAGTTGCCGCGCGGCCCGTTCGAAGACGGACCGCACGGCACCAACTCCCCCTCTCCCGCTGGCGGGAGAGGGATGGGGTGAGGGTGGTCGTCACGCTGCCCGCGCCTGTCTTTGACCCGCCCTTCAGGCCGGATAGGCCCTGAAGCGCGCGCTGCCTCCTACTCCGCCTCTTCCGGCGGCGGCTGCAATTCCTGCTTGACCTCTTCGAGATCGGTGATGACGGCCTCGATCGCATCGTGCAGCTGGCCTTGGCGATTCATCAGATCCTCGATCTTGTCGGTGCGCTTGAGTTTGGACAAGTCGCCGTCGAACAGCATCCAGATCGCGGTCAGGTGCTCGACATTGGTCTTGGAGTAGTGACGCATCTCCTTGAGCTGGGCCAGCGTATCGGTCACGTGATCGGCCGGCGTTTTTTTTACCGGCTCTCGGCTGTCTTCTTGCGCCTGCACCTTCGCGTGTGCCTGTACCTTTGCCATGACACTTCCTCGCCGGGGATGGGCGTACATCGTCGAATACCCGACATCAACCGCGGCTGAAGGAGCGCCGCCAACGCAGTTGATCGGCCGGATCTCGCCCGCGCCCGCCTGGATTCCCGTCTTCACGCGCCACCCCCGCCCGCAGACCGGATCGCATGCGCGCCGGCCCACTTTCGCGTATCCTTCGCGCCCCTCGCAATCCAAACGGAGCCGGTAATGGCCCTCAATCTCGTCTCCTCCGGCCGCGACGTGCCGAACGAAATCAACGTCATCATCGAGATCCCGAAGGACGCCGAGCCGGTCAAGTACGAAGTCGACAAGGCCACCGGCGCGATCTTCGTCGATCGCGTGCTGTCGACGCCGATGCGCTATCCGTGCAACTACGGCTACGTGCCGCACACGATGAGCGGCGACGGTGATCCGGTCGACGTGCTCGTGCTGATGCCGCTGCCGCTGATCCCCGGCGCGGTGATCCGCTGCCGCCCGATCGCGGTAATGCGCATGACCGACGAAGCGGGCGAAGACAGCAAGATTGTCGCCGCGCCGGCGCACAAGGTGTTCGCCCACTACGACCACATCAACGATCTCGCCGACGTGCCGCAGCACTGGCGCGATCGCATCGCCCATTTTTTCGAGCACTACAAGGATCTGGAAAAGGGTAAATGGGCAAAAGTGGAAGGCTGGCAGGATGCCACGGCCGCGCGCAAGGAAATCCTCGAATGCGTCGCGCGCTACCAGGATTGCCCCGAGAAGCCGGCGTTCTGATCCGGCCGGGCGCGACTCCATCCTGCGCAGATTGGCGAACCGTGCTGTCGGAGCGTCGCATCCGTATGCAGCCCTGCCGCTGATTCCGTTTCAATCTGCAGTGCTTTGCTGCTGCGGCGGCAGATGGAATCAGCTGAGCCCGCCCACTCGTCGCAGCGATGGAGTGGCGCCACAACTACCTCTGCGCTAAGGTCCCCTGTTTCAGACAAGGGAAATTTCGATGCTGCGATATCCTGTTGCCCTGCTTGTGACATTTCTGTCCGTCCCGGCATTCGCGCTGGAGCCTTTCCCGCCGGGGTTTCATACTCAAGACATCACGACCAATGGCACGGCCTTGCATGTGCGCATTGGCGGCCGCGGTCCCGCCGTCGTCATGCTGCACGGCTTTGGCGACACCGGCGACATGTGGGCGCCGGCCGCGGCAGCGCTGGTCAAAAATCACACCGTCATCGTTCCCGACCTGCGTGGCATGGGCCTGTCGGCGCATCCTGATACGGGCTACGCGAAAAAAGACCAGGCCGCGGATATTGCGGGCGTCATGGATGCTCTGAACGTCCAGAAGGCCGACTTGGTCACGCACGATATCGGCAACATGGTGGGGTATGCCCTGGCCGTGCAATACCCGGCTCGCATCACCAGATGGGTCGTGATCGATGCGCCGCTGCCCGGAATCGCCAATTGGGACGAGATCAAGCAAAGCCCGCTGCTCTGGCACTTCAATTTCCGCGGACCGGACATGGAGAGGCTGGTTGCCGGCCGCGAGCGCATCTATCTCGACCGCTTCTACAATGAGTTGTCTGCCGATCCGAAAAAGATCGATGAAGCGACGCGCCAACATTACGCTGCGCTGTACGCGCGACCGCATGCCATGCACGATGCCTTCGAGCAGTTCGCCGCGTTCAACCAGGACGCCGTCGACAACAAGGCGCTTCTCGCCGAGAAGGGCAAGCTGACGATGCCGGTGCTTGCCTTGGGTGGAGAAAAATCATTCGGTACCGCCGAGGCGGACGTTCTGCGCGCCGTGGCGACGAATGTCTCCATGGGCATCGTCCCCGCCTCTGGCCATTGGATCATGGATGAGAACCCGAAGGCCACGACAGTGTTCATCGTGGATTTCCTGGACAAGTGAGGGCTGCTGTGTGGTGGAGAACGCCACGAATGCGTTTTCCGCCAATTGTGTGTTCTACCCTATGAGGAGCTGCGGATATGATGCGCAAAAGCATTCTGATCAGTGCAAGTATTGCGATATCGCTAGCTGTCTTTGCTTCCGGGGCTGCGATTTCCGCCGCCCCGGACAAGTACACCGTCAAGGTGCCAGGCGGGCTCGCATTTTCCGAGTTCAAAGGCTATGAAAGCTGGCAGGTGATCGCCGTCAGCCACAATGGAGAGCTGCTCGCGGCGATTCTTGGGAACCCCGCGATGATCGACGCCTACAAGGCCGGCATTCCCGACAACGGCAAGCCCTTCCCGGATGGCGCGAAGATGGCCAAGGTCCATTGGAACGCGAAAAAGAAAGAGGCATTCCCCGGCCAGCCGACGGTGCCGGGCACGCAGCATGACGTCGATTTCATGGTCAAGGACAGCAAAAGGTTTGCCGACAGCGGCGGATGGGGATATGCCGAGTTCGAGTATGACGCGGCGTCCGGTACATTCGCGCCCGGCACACTGAACGACAAGCCGCCACAGGGAGAGGATGCCAAGTGCGGCTACGCGTGCCACACGATCGTGCAGAAACGGGACTACGTCTTCACGGATTACGGGACGCGGTGAGCGGCGAGGCGGTTGCCGTGCCGAATCCACGATAGTCTACGGTCGGCACGGCCACTGTTCCTCCTGCCTGGCGCCGCTGGCACCGGTGTCGATGTGCCATCGTCTTCGGTCGCAGCCATCGTCAGGGCAGTGCATCAGCACAAGCCGGATCAATCGTCCGGCGTATCGTCCTCGTCGTCGGCCTTGGCCGGCGCCGCCGGCGGCGGCATCGTCAGGATATCCACCGCGTGCCAGAAGCGGATGCGTCCGAAGCGGTACGGCATTTCGACGTCGGGCTTTGCCGTGATTGGGTACTTTGTATAGAACGATACAATTTCGCCATCCGGATGCGCCTCGCACCAGGCGCGCAGGTCGGCCCAGTTCACCTTTTCCAGCGGCTCGGTCAGGCGCCCGGGGAACTCGAACAGACCGTGATGCCAGGCCAAGTGTGCGATCGGCTGGCCGCGCGACTGGAACTCCTTGATGCGCACGGCGGCGGCGGTGACGTCGACGTACGGGCCGACGCCTTGCGCCAGCGTCAGCATGGCGATCATCGCGACCGCCGCGCTCGACAACGTCAATTCGACGGCGTCGCCGTCACGCTTGCGCATGAGCCACGCGCCGAGCGCGATTGCGAGCAGGCCCCACAGCGGCCAGATGCCGGCGAAAACGCGCAGCGAGGACTCGGTCAGCGTGCCGGCTTTGACCATGCGCGCGATCGGACCGATTTCCTGCGCGTGCCCGGCCAGGTACGGCAGCGCTGCCAGGCCGATCCCGGCCAGCAACAGCACCGCGGCGTACCAGCGATTGCGCAAGCGCGCGCCATCGGCGCCGAGCACGGCGGCCAGGTACAGGGCGAGTCCAGGCAGCAACGGCAGCAAGTAGTGCATCTGCTTGCCGCTGAAACAACAGAATATGACGAACGCCGGGATGAACCAGGCCAGGCCGAAGCGCGTGGATTTGCGCTCGAGCAACGAGTCGCGCCATGCGCGCCACGGCGCGCGCAGAGTCAGGGTCCACGGCAACAGCATCGGCGGCAGCACCATCAGGTACCACCAGAATGGCCGCGCGTGCGCGAAACTCTTGGCGACGCGGCCGACGGTCTGGCGCACGACGATGGCGTCCCAGAAACCCTGCACGCCGTACGCCGCAATCGCCCAGACCAGCGCGATGGCGAGGCCGCCGAGAATGCCGAGCACGACGCTGCCATACCAGCGCGCTTTGTGCTCGCGCGCCGTCGCGCTCCACCATGGCGCGAGCAGCGCCACGACGCCGGCATCGAGCAGCACGACCGGCCCCTTCGTCAGCAGGCCAAGTCCGAGACCCGCGGCCAGCACGGCGATGCCACGCGACCAGCGGCGCTCATCGAGATCGAGAACGCCGTGCAACGCGATCAGCACGCTGGTCGCGACAAGCACATCGAACATGATCGCGATCGAGAACAGCGTGACGCAGATCATGCCGCCGAACAACAGCGTTGCGCGCTGCGCGACACCGCGATCCGGATCGAGCCGGCGCGCCAGCTGCTCGAACAAAATGAGCGAAGCCAGCGACGCGAGCAGCACACCCAGGCGCACAATCCACACGTTCAACCCGGCGGCCGACCAGGCCAGATTGATCAGCCAGAACAGCACCGGCCCCTTGTCCGCGTAGGGAGCGCCGTTCAGATGCAGCAGCAAATAGTCGCCGCTGTGACGCATCTCCCAGGCGACCGACAGATAACGCGTCTCGTCGATCGGCATCGCCGGCAGGAACAGCGCGATCGGCAGGAGCAGCAGCAGCCAGGCGAAGCGCCAATCGGTGAGGAGATTTTTCATTGCGTTCTGGGCATTGGGCGTGAGCCGCGACGGCCGATCACCTCTCCCGCCGGCGGGAGAGGTCGACACGCGGCCTCTCTCGGCCATCCATGGCCTTCGAGGCACTTGGGCTCCTGCCCGGCGCAGCGTGTCGGGTGAGGGTGGCGCATGAGGATACCGAGCCCTGAAAGGCCACCCTCATCCGCCTGCGGCACCTTCTCCCGCCAGCGGGAGAAGGGAAAGAGACTCCGTTCCAGCACGCTTCACCCGCGGTCCAGCAGCGACTTCAGGTCGATCAGCGCCGCATTCGCGCGCGACACGTAGTTCGCCATGACCAGCGAATGATTCGCGAAGAAGCCGAACGGGCCGCCGTTGAGGATGATCGGGCTCCATACGGGCTTCTGCGATTCCTCGAGTTCGCGGATGACCTGCTTGAGGCCCACTGTCGCGTTCTTGCTGTGCAGGATCGGGGCAAAGTCCACTTCGATGGCCTTGAGCTGTTCGAGCAATGCCCAGGTGTAGCCGCGAGATTCGTAGAAAATGTCGTCGATCTTCGTCCACGGCGTCTGCACGATCTGCTGGCCTTTCGAATTCTTCGGCGCGCCCGGGTCGACCGGCGCATCGCCTTCGAGGCGCAACTGGCCAACGCTGGCCGACAGCCGCTGCGACAGGCTGCCGAGCCGCGTCGAGACGACATCGAGGTAGTCGGCCAGGTTGTCCGCGCGCGCATAGAACTGCGCGCCATTCGGATCGTTCTTGCCGAGGCGCACGAAATAGCCGTCCACATGCGCGATCGCCTTGCGGTACTGACCTTCCGAACTCGGCAGCAGCCAGCGATCGTTCGGGCTCGAGAACAGCGGGTCGGCTTCCTTGAGGTCGGCATCCTCCTCCGACTGCGACTGCGAGCGCGAAAACTTGTTGCGCATCTCGCGCGCCAGATCGCGCGTGGCCGTCAGCACGCCGAATTCCCAATTCGGCACGTTGTCCATGAACAGGCCTGGTGGAAACAGGTCGTTGGAAAAATAGCCGCCGCGCTTGTCGAGCAGCGTTTCGCCGCAGCCGATCAGCGCGCCGGTGACTGTCGACCCGGTGACGGGCGATTGTTGATGTTCCGCGGCGCGCCGCTGCGCGAGCTTGACGACATCGAGCTGGTCGGGTTCGTAACTCCACCACCACATCAGGCCGAACACGCCGATCAGGTACAAGGCGACCAGGGAGCCGCCGCCGCGCAAGATCCAGCGCGTGCGCGATTCCTGAAAACGGCTGATGATGGTCATCACGAAGCTCCAGCGACATTTCGCGGGGGACGCAATTGTGCCGCATGTGGCAGGCGCCCGCACGTTCGCAGCGCACAAAGCGGAGCGCTGCGGGTTGCCAGACGTTCCACCAGCGCGCGGACGGCGTTACGATGCGTGGCGCATTCTTGGCGCCACTGCCTCAAACTGTCGACATGATCACGCTTCCCGGCCATCCGTTGCTCGACAAGACTGCCCTGATCGGCGGCTGCGCGCGCTTGCCGGTGCGGGTGGATGCCGAACGGCTGCAGGCGGAAGTCGCATCGATTCCTGCCGAACTGTGGCTGTCTCGCGGCGGCCGGGTCGGTGTGCACAATCCCGCCCAGGCGATTTTCCTGCGCGGACACGCGCCTGCCGAGGGCAACCTGCCGATCGAGGATCGCGAGGCATTGCGCCATGTTCCTTACGTCCGGGAGTTCATGACCCGGCTGATCGCGGCGCAGCCGCTGCGCTGTCTGCTCGCGCGCCTGCCCGGCGGCGCCATCATTGCCGCGCATACCGATCAAGCGGAGTATTTCTCCAAGACGATCCGCATCCACGTGCCGGTGACGACCCACGCAACGGCATGGATGTACTGCGCCGGGCGCAGCTATCGCATGCAGCCCGGCGAAGTGTGGGCGCTCAACAACTCCACACAACATGGCGTCTGGAACGCCGATCCGGAACGCTCGCGCACACACCTGATTTGCGATTTCCTGACCTCGCCGGCACTGCTCGACTTGCTCGCGCGCGCCGAACGCGATCTCGGCACGGACGAGGCGGCGGTCTACGAGCGTGTGTACGGCCTGCAGCCGGCGGCCGGATCTGCGATGTAATGATCGCGACCGATCGCTTCGTCTACGTCCATTTGCACAAGTCCGGCGGCAGCTTCGTCAACGAATGCCTGCTGCGCTTCTTTCCGGATGCGCGCCAGCTCGGCTATCACCTGCCGTTGTCGCTGCTGCCGTCACCGCTGCGCGCGCTGCCGGTTCTGGGCTTCGTGCGCAGCCCGTGGAGCTATTACGTGTCGTGGTACGCGTTCCAGTCGCAACGGCCGCGGCCGAACGCGCTGTTTCGCTGCGTCAGCGACGATGGAGCGCTGGACTTGAGGGCCAGCGTGCGCAACCTCGTCGGGCTCGGCGACGACCAGGCGCGGCTCGACCGACTTCTCGGCTTGCTGCCCGATCGCTACGGCGACGCCGGCTTCGGCCTGAACCTTCCAAACTTCGCGCTGGCGCCGATCCGCGCGAGCGGCATGGGCTTCTACAGTTTTCTCTTCCGCTACATGTATACCAGCGCGGGCATCGAGCCGGTTATCGGCCGGTGCGAGAATCTGCGCGCTGAGCTTCTGGCGTTTTTCGAGCGCGTCGGAGCGCCAGTTTCCGGCGAGCTTCGAGAGTTCGTCGAGACGGCCGCGCCGCGAAACACGTCGGCGCATGGCGACTGGCGCGACTACGATCGCGAGCTGGCCGATCTTGTTGCCGAACGCGACGTGAGCATCATCGAGCGGTTTGGCTATCAGTTCGGCAAGGGCTCATGAGGCTGTGATCTTGCCTTCTCCCATCGGGAGAAGGTGCCCCACCTCCGTGAGCCACGAAGGCGTCTGGCAGAACTCGATCGCGCGCAGCTCATGGAGGTGGGGCGGATGAGGTCCGGGTCCTGCCCGGCGTCGATAAATTCCCCGACCCTCACCCCTGCCCCTCTCCCGGTGGGAGAGGGGTTCAAGAAACGATTCACTCAGCGCGCGGCGAACCGTTCGGCGCGTGCGATCGTGTCGGCGAGCCACGGCAGCACCGCCTCGATCTCGCGTTCGTGCTTGCGCCATTTGTCCGGCGCCGGCGCCGACAGCGTGTGCTGCGACGGCGGCAGCGCGCCGCGCAGCGACTGATCCCACGGCAAGCCGGTTGCCGCGCACAGGCGCGAGATCTCGGCCTGCGGATCGGCGAGCAGCGCATCGTAGCGCGCGACCGTGATCCGGTCGGCCGGCACGGCGGCCAGATCGTCGAGCAACAGGTCGGTCGTCGCCTGCCACTGCGCGGCGACGATTTCCGCCACCGGCTTGTCGGCGAGTTCGCGCCAACCCGGAACCAGCAGCAGCGACCAGGACGGTCCGCGCCAGCCCGGCAATTCCGGATAGGTGACGAAGCGGCCGGATTGCCAAGCCTCGATCATACTCGCCAGGGTCTCGCGCACGTCGCGATACAAATAAACAAAGTGCGCTTGTGGAAACACGCGCTCGATGAACGGAACGCGCAGCGCGTTCTTCGGCGTCTTTTCCAGGACGCGCACCGAATCGGCGACCGGCGGCTTGCCTTCGCGATTGACCAGGCGGCGGCGAAAGCGGTCGCGCAGTTCGGCGACGACTTCCGGCGTTGCTGCCGCCGCGTCGAGCCGGTTCGAGGCATAGCCGTGCGCCGCGATGTTGAGTTGCGGCATGCCTTCGAAGATCGCGTGGCTCTCGCTGCCGATCGTGTACAGGTTCGGCGCCTTGGCCAGCGTCTCGAACAGCAGGCTCGAACCCGAGCGCGGCGGCGAAACGATGAACACGGGCCGCGCGAACTCATCGGAGCGCTCACTCGGCGCAGGCGCGCCCGGGGCATGCAGCGGCGCGCGGTATTCGTCCCCGCGCACCGGCATCGGCCGGTCGGCCAGCGCGACGCGCAGCACCATCAGCGTAATCGAACTCAGGAATACCGCGCCGTTGCGCAACATGATGCGATCGGCGAAGTCGCCGAGTTCCTGGGTGAAGCGGTCGAGTACGGCGCGATACTGCGGCCAGCCCTCGCGGCTTTCGCCGTAGCGCGACCACAAGGCGTGCCATTCGCGCAGGAATCGCGAACAGAGCTTCTGCGCACCCGGAACCTGCGGATGCTGGACCGCTTCGCCGAGCAGGAAATTGACGTGCTCGCGCGCCTCCCACGGCGTCATCACGACCGGCACGTTGGTCGATTCGAATTCGACCGACGCGACACTGCCGGGCTGCGCCGCAACCGCGGCCGCGCTCCATCCGGATCGCGGCCCCTGCGGCGAGTTGCCGCGGTCTACGTGATCCCAGAAACGCGTGCCGCCAACGGTGTCGGCGACGAGGTGGATGCGTTCATCGCCGGATGCATTGATCACGTTGTGCTGGCGCCAGGTATCGAAGATCCAGCATTCGCCCGGCTTCATGTTCAGCTCGGCTTCGCCACAGATGAAGCGCACGGTCGGCTGCGTCACGACCGGCACATGCACGCGCATGCGCTCGCGCCAGTAATAGTTCGTGTCGACGTGCGCGGTGACTTCGGCGTTGCCGGACAGGCGCATCAGGCGCGATCGTCCCCAAACCGCACCAATCGTCGACAGCGCATGCAACATCAGCGGGCAGCGCTCCAGATGCGCGGTCGGCCGCATCGGGCCGGCGATCGAATTGTTGTTCGGGTCGCCGTTCACCGCGATCAATGGCAACGCGGAGTTACCGGCGAAGCCTTCCGGATGCGGCATCCAGACGTCCTCGCCGAGTGCGTGAATCTCGGCGGCGAGGGCTT
>DASSGP010000338.1:0-3792 GCA_035693405.1 Rudaea sp.
AATGCCTGCTGGAACGCCGGCAGGTTCGACAGCGGGCCGTTCACGCGGTACTTCGCGATCGGGTGCGGGTCGCCCTGCACCATCGTGCGCTGCGTCTCCATGCGGATCTCGTCGCCGCGCCACTGGCCCCAGGCAATGAAGAACTGCTGGTCCGGAGTGAAGCCGTCTATCGTCGCCTCCGGCGGTTTGCCTTCGCGCGATTTCTTGTAGGCCAGGTACGCGAGCTTCGCGCCGGCCAGGTCGCCGATCGATTCGCCGAGCACCAGCTTGCCGTTGTGATGGATGCCGGGTTCGATGAAGTAGCTCTCGAACTGGTCGACGACGCATTGGCCGCGCGCCTTGAACTTTTCCTCGTCGGTTGGCGTCCACCAGTTGCTCAGGCGACCCTGCGCGTCGAACTGCGCTCCCTGATCGTCGAAGCCGTGGCTGATCTCGTGGCCGATCACGACGCCGATCGCGCCGTAGTTCACTGCATCGGTCGCAGTCACATCGAACGCCGGCGGCTGCAGGATGCCGGCCGGAAATACGATTTCGTTGAGCAACGGGTTGTAATACGCGTTCGACGTCGGGGGCGTCATGCCCCAGCGGCCGCGATCGACCGGCTTGCCTACCTGAGAGAGATTGTCGGCGACATTCCAGCGCGTTGCGGCTACCACGTCATCCCAGTACGAGGTGCGGCCGACGACGACACCGGCGTAGTCCTTCCACTTGTCCGGGTAGCCGATCTTCGGATTGAACGTCGAGAGTTTCTCCAGCGCCTTCTTCTTGGTCTCGTCGCTCATCCAGCCAAGGCCCTGGATCGTGTCCTTCATCGCCAGCAGGATGTTCTTGACCATGTCCTGCATGCGCGCCTTGGCTTCCGGCGGAAAATACTTCTCGACGTACTTGCGGCCGAGCGCCTCGCCGAGCTGGTTGTCGGTCGCCTCGGCGCAACGTTTCCAGCGCGGTTTCATCTCGGTCGCGCCGGTCAGGGTCTTGGTGAACGCGAAGTTCTCCTCGACGAATGGTTTGGAAAGCGTATCGGCAGCAGCGTTCAGCACGTGCCATTCCAGATAGGTCTTCCACTGCGCGACCGACGCCGTCTTCAACTCCTTGTCGACCTCCTGCATGAACTTCGGCTGGGTCACGTTGACGTCGTTGTGCGGAATCTTCGCCGCGTCGAAAAACGCGACCCAGGCGAAGTCCGGCGTAAGTTTGGAAAGGTCGGCGAACGAGGTCTTATGATCCTGCTGGCGCGGATCGCGCAGCGCGACGTTGTCGAGCGAAGCTTCGGCCAGGCGCTTCTCGAAGTCGAACACCGTGCTGGATGCCTGTTTCGCTTCGGCGGGCTTCGCGCCGGCCAGTTCGAACATCTTCGTCACGTGCGTGCGGTAATTGTCGCGCGCATCGACGAAGCGTTTTTCCGGCTTGAGATAATAATCACGATCCGGCATGCCAAGTCCGCCGGCGGTGAAATGCGCGATCACCTGCGTCGGGTCGTGCAGGTCCTGTTGGGCGAATACGCCGAATGGTACGGCGACGCCGAGCTCATGCAGTTGCCCGATCATGTGCTGCACGTCGGCCTTGCTCTTGATCGCGCGTACCTGATCGAGCAACGGCTGCACCGGCTTGATGCCGAGCATGTCGACCTGCGTTTCGTTCATGCATGCGGCATAGAAATCGCCCGACAGCTGCTCCGGGCCACCGGTCGGCCAGTCCTTTCGCGCCGAAACCTCGGTCAGGATGTCCTTCACGTGCTCCTTGTTGGTCTCGCCGGACTCCCAGCGCTTGCTCCAGCGGTCCATGTAGTCCGGAATCGCATGGGACGCGCGCCACGCGCCGTTCGCGTAGTCGAAAAAGTCCGTGCAGGCCGCACCCTGCTTGTTCACATCGTTCGGATCGATGCCGTGCGAGGCAGCGAATGCGGTCGCAACGCTGCAGGCGAGCAGCGTCGCCAGCGAAGCGCCGCGCAGGGAATCGGAAAAAAGCGGGCGCGGCGCCGAGTGGCGCGCCGGCGCACGCGGCGCAGCGTGAAGCAGGATTCGATAGCCCGGCATGGTCTGTGTCCTTTAGTCAAAAAGATCGGTCGCGCGATGCTAGGCGATACGGTTTCGTCGCCACATGGCCCGAATGGCATGGTTGCACCGGCTTACCGACCGATGCCGGCTTGCCGACCGCTGCTGGCTTGCCGCTCACGGCATCAAAGTCAGCCCCTGTTCCTTCAAGCGCTGCGGCAGCTCGGCCCGGGACTGTGCGATGCGGGCACGTTGGTCGGCGAAGTAGACCTTGAGCCTCGGCTCGTCGTCGATGCCGGCGATACGCGCAAACTCCTCGTACCAGCGAAGGTCGAACAGGTTTTTCTCACGGCCGGATTCAGGCAGCAGACCGAGCACCATGCGCTCGCGGTCGCCCCGCAGAAAACCGTCCATAAACCATTGCCCGTGCGGTTTGGCCCAGTCCGGCCCGAGCAGGTCGACATAAGCAGCCAACAGATCCTTCTTGCGCGTTTGGTCGTCACCGCCGGTTCCGAACAGGCAGTGCATGAACCATTGCATATTGTCCACCCGTTCCATGGCGCTGACGTGAGTCGCATCCAACGCACGGAAGCCCGCGGCAGTGAGCTCGCGTGGAATGACCTTCAACTGCTCGAGTTGCGCCCGCACTTGCGCGCCTTCTCCCTGCAATGTGCCAGCGGCACAAGCACCTTCGAGGGCGTATAGCCAGCTGTCCTTCACGTTTTCGGCACTGCGCGGGGCGAGACTCAGGCCGAGTTCGCGCGCGCCCTTGTAGTCGCCGCGCCGGAAAGCCATCTCGACCCGGCGCGATTCCGGATAGATGTGCCCCGGTGCGATGCGCAGCGATTCGTCGATCCACGCATCGGCTGCATCGAGTTCCCCGAGAAAGGCCAGCGATGTTGCGACCATCGTCGGGATCTCGTGGTCCTTCGGATCGACGCGGTGCGCGACCATGGTCCAGACGACCTGTCCCGCACCGTCGCCGGTACTTTTTGCGATCTCGGCCAGCGAACCGGCAGAACCGGGTTGCTGCGGGTCGAGTTCCATGGCCCGCCTCGCAGCGCTCGTGGCCTCGTCGAAACGATGCAGACTTCTCAAGATGTTGCTGCGGATCACATGCACCGACGCGTTCGCGGGGTCCAATTGCAGGACCCTGTCCACCTGGGACAGCGCGCCCGGGATGTCGCTATTACGAAGGAATTCCGCGTACGACAAGGCGGCGGTGGCGTCGTTCGGCGCGGCTTCGACGGCGCGCTGGTACAGCTGCCGGGCTTCGTCGCGTTCGCCGCGTCCGGCGGCGAGCCGCGCGCGAAACGCCAGCAACGTGCCGTTACCCGGATCGAGCACTTCAACGCGGTCGAGCCACGGCGTAGCACGCGCGTTGAATGCCGATTCAGTCAGCATGCCGGTCCTCTGCATTCGATCCAGGGTCCACAGCAGCGCGAGCATGGCATCGATGTACTTCGGATCGGCGGCCAGTGCCAGCTGGAAGAGCTGCTCGGCCTGCGGCAGCGAGTCGAAACTGAAATGATTCCGCTGTTGCAGCCCGCGCGTGTATGCGTCGTAGGCGGCCAGGTTGGTCGTTCCGCCATGCGCGATCGCCGCCTTGGCCTCCGGCATCAAGGCGCCAACCAGGGCCGTGGTCACGGCGCCGGCGATTTCGTCCTGGATCGCGAACAGGTCGGTCTGCTTGCGATCGTAGCGCTGCGACCAGACGTGGCTGCCATCGAGCGTGCGCACGAGCTGGGCCGTGATGCGCAGCGTTTCGCCGGCGCGCTGCACGCTGCCTTCGACGACC
>DASSGP010000339.1:0-12346 GCA_035693405.1 Rudaea sp.
GTCAGGCAATTGCTGCCGGCTGCCGGTCCAGCCATGACTGCGCACGCTGGCGACCGATGTCGCGCAGGTTGCGCAGGAAACCAAGTCGCGTATTGAGCCGGGTCTTCGCGCTGTAGGCATCCAGCGATTCACCCGGCTCGATCAGGGCGATGCGCAGCGATTTCATGCGGCGGCCGAGCCAGCTCAGTGGATAGGCGCGCGTCAGCGATTTCTGCGCGCGACGCACCGTCTCCAGCTCGCGCAGGAATGTCGTGGAGAAACCGAGTTCGCCGATGCGCGCCTGGATGGCCCGCGCCGTCTGCGGCGGCTCGGACTGTTCCAGCGGCTGCACGAGCACGCACAATATGTCGGCGCTGCGGCATTCGTAGATCAACGGTTCCAGGGCCGGGTTGCCGGCGTAACCGCCGTCCCAGTAGGACTCGCCATCGATCAGCACGGGCGCAAAGAGTTGCGGCAGGCAGGCACTGGCCAGCAACGCTTCGAGCGAGAGCTTCGCATTGTCGAACACGACGAGGCCGCCATCACGCACGCGCGTGGCGGCCAGGAAGATGCGCAGCGGTGAAGCGCGCAGACTCTCGAAGTCGAACAGACCCGCGGCAATGTCGCGCAGGGGATTGATGCCGAGTGGATTAATTTCCTGCGGCGTGAAGTAGCGCGTCAGGTTGAGCAGGACGGTTTCGCTGGCGGCGCCGGCTGGCGTCGAGAACGCCCAGCGCATCAGGCTGGTCTGCGCCGCGATTTTCTCCCACAGCAGCGCCAGCGCCGCGCGTGCGCCCTCGCGGCCGCCTTCGAGCAAGCCTTGCGCCAGCGCCAATGCGTTCATCGCACCGCTGCTCGTTGCGCTGACGCCTTCGAACTCCAGCAAAGGTTCCTCGAGCAGGCGATCGAGCACGCCCCAGGTGAACGCGCCGTGCGCGCCGCCGCCCTGCAAAGCCAGATTCAGCGTGCAGCGTTTGCGCAATGTCGGCGCCGTCGCATCCATGCGCCGGATGATAGCGCGGGCCAAGTTTGGCGGCAGATACGGGCATTTTTGCCTCCCAGGCACAAGGAAGCCGTTGAGCGGACGGCATTTTCCGGTTGCGCTCAGCCGCTGCGCTGGTAAGCTACGCGCCGTACTGATCTTCCCTGATCAACAAATTGCACGTTCTTGTGCGCACATTGGAATTTCAAATCAAATCGGAGACTGGGTAATGGGTAGAGGCGACCGCAAGACACGCAAGGGCAAGAGAGCGATCCGCAGTTATGGCAACGTACGTCCGCATAACGCGATGACAACGCCAACCGGCCCGGTCGTCAAGAAGGCTGCTCCAGCCAAGGCGGCCGCTAAAAAGGTCGCACCGGCGGCCAAAAAAGCAGCGCCGCGCAAGGCGACCTGACATCCGTTTTTTGTCGATTCGTATCCAAGACCCCGCGAATGCGGGGTTTTTTATGCGGTGTTGAGGCTCTCGGACCCGTTTCAGCGCGGCCGGGCGTTCGATTCCTGCGGCGTCGCCTCGCGCCAGCGGCCGCCCGCACATATCCGACGCGCCAGCGATCCGCCGATCCAGTAACAAAGCTCGGCCGGGTGTTCGATGTCCCAGACGACGAAGTCGGCACGCTTCCCCGCTTCCAGCGTGCCGCGATCGGTCAGGCCAAGCGCGCGTGCCGCGATGACGGTGGCGGCGCGCAGAGCTTCCTCCGGTGTCATGCGGAACAGGGTGCAGGCCATGTTCATCGCCTGGCGTAAAGACAAGACCGGCGAAGTGCCGGGATTGACATCGGTGGCGACGGCGAGCGGCACGCCATGCGCGCGGAAGCGATCGAGCGGCGGCAATCGCGTTTCGCGCAAAGTATAAAATGCAGCAGGCAGCATGACCGCGACGGTACCGGCCGCGGCCATCGCCTTCACGCCGGTCTCGTTCGTGTATTCCAGATGATCGGCCGACAGCCCGCCGAATTCGGCGACGAGTGCTGCGCCGCCGGAATCCGACAGCTGGTCGGCGTGCAGCTTGACCGGAAGGCCGAGCGCGCGCGCGGTCTCGAACACGCGGCGAGTCTCGGAAGGCGTGAACGCGATGGTTTCGCAGAAGGCGTCGACGGCGTCGGCGAGTCCTTCGCTGGCAATTGCCGGCAGCATGCGGATGCACACTTCGTCGACGTAGTCGGACTGGCGCCCGGCAAATTCCGGCGCGACGGCGTGCGCGCCAAGGAAAGTAGTGCGCACCGTGATTCCCAATTCCTCGCCGATGCGGCGTGCCGTGCGCAGCATCTTGATCTCGCTGTCGAGGTCCAGTCCATATCCGGACTTGATCTCGATCGTCGTCGCGCCGTCGGCCAGCAGCGCGCGCGCGCGGCGTAACGACTGCGCGAGCAGGTCATCGTCGCTCGCGGCGCGCGTCTTCGTCACGGTCGAAACGATGCCGCCTCCGGCCCGTGCGATTTCCTCATAGCTCGCGCCGTTGAGCCGCAGTTCGAATTCCTCGGCGCGATTGCCGGCGAATACGAGATGCGTGTGGCAGTCGATCAGTCCGGGCGTAATCCATGCGTTGCCGGCCGATTCGTGTCGCGCGGCGAGTGAACCGGGTTCGCCCGGAAGCTGCGATTGCGGCCCGGCGAATTCGATCGTTCCATCCTTCCAGCCGAGCGCGGCATTTTCGATCGCACCATAAGCCGTGCCGGTCTCGCAGAGGGTCGCGAGGCGGCAGTCGAGCAGCAATCCGTCCCAGCGTGGCAAGGTCATGGTCGTCCGGTCGAAAAACGGGCAGGCACGGCGATTGTCAGCGGAACTGCTGCAGTCGGCAATGGCCGTATCTTGCTTGGTCTGGGCTGTCGCTTCGTGAACGTCGCCGCGGACAACTATCTGGCGTCCAACCGCTTGCGCAAATCGACGCTGTACGGTGACGCTGACGCTTGCAACACGGGAACAACCTCGGCGGTCAGTGTCCCGGCTTCGTTTGTCTGTCTCAAGGCAGTCAGTGCTTCGATCAGCGCCACCTTGACCTCGAGGATGCGCGGATCATCGGCAGGATGCACCGTGCCGCGCAGCGCGAGCGCCTGGCGCAACAGGGGCTCGGCCTCCGACGCGCGTTCCAGCGCCAGCGCGGCTCGCGCCATCGCGAGCAGCGGAATGCCGAGGTGGTAGGTGTTTTGCAGCGCCTTGTGGCCGTAGTCGAGCGCTTGCTGCGCGGTCGCATACGCGACCGCGGCATCGCCGCTGTCGAGTTGCGCCTGACTCAGGTCCGCGAGCGCCTGCGGGCGCCATGCGTCGTTGTCGGCCAGGCCGACCATGCACGCATCCATGGTCAACGCCTGCAGCTGCGCGATGGCTTCGATGTAAAGGTGCTGCTGCGCCAATGCGGTGCCGATGTCGCGGCGCAGGCCGCAGGCGGAGAACGAGGTCGGCGCAGCACCCTCGAGCTGGATCGCCAGCGCATCGCGGAATAGCGCTTCGGCTTCGCTGTAGCGGCCTTCCAAGCCGAGGATCAGGCCGAGATGGCGCAGCATCAGCACTGAAGTGCGTGCGCGCGGTCCCTGCGCTTCCACGATCATCGCCAGTGCCTTGCGCGTCATGGCTTCGGATTCGTCGAAGCGGCCGAGTTCGCGGTAATCGATGGCTACCGCATCGATATGATGCGCCTTGCGCACTGGGCTCAGTGCATTCGATGCCATCGCAAGATCGAGCAGGGCAAGCCGCTGCGGCAGTGCCTCGGCGATGCGTCCCTGGCCTTCGATGTCGCCTAGCAGATTGTGCGTGGACGACAGTGTGCTGATGTTGTCCGGTCCCAGCCGCTTGCGATTGATGTTCACGACTTCGCGGTGCAGCGCCTCGGCGCGCGCCAGATCGCCTCTCGCATAGAGCATGACTGCTTCTTCGTTCAGTGCGTAGGCGACACGGCGGCTATCGCCGCCTGCGAACGCGCGCAGCATTGTTGCGCCGCGCTCGAAGGCGGCCTGCGCCTCGTCGAAGCGCGCCATGTCGCCAAGCGCGACACCCAGCACGACGTACTCGTTGGCCAGCGCCTCGCCGGGGTGACCGCCGAGCATCGACGCGTGGATCGGCGTCACTCGCTGCAACAAGTCGATCGCGATCTCGGGCTCGCGCCGGCGCACGTGGCACAGCGCGATGATGCGGTTGGCCATCGCGATTTGATTCCAGTCCTTCTCCGCGGCGCGCTCGAGCGCCGACAGGCCTTGCGTGGCGTGGGCCAATGCGCTGTCGTAGCTGTCCTTGTTTTCGGCCTCGAGTGTTGCGACGCCGACCAGCACGCGGCCGCGCACATCGTCGGGAAGATTGGCGTCGACTCCGGCCAATGCGCGCTTGAGCAGGTTTTCGGCGCGCTCGGTGTCGCCGATGTCGCTGTACAAGCCGCCGAGCATGGCGGTGACGTCGATCTGCAGTGCCGACTGCGCGTCGCCCATTCGCGCCAACTGCTCCTCGCCCTTCTGCAGCAGTTGCTGCGCGCTGATCGGCTGGCCATTGTTCTCGTCGGGGTTGGCCTGCGCGAACACACCGGACATGAATTGCTGGACTGCCGCGGCATGGCGTGCCTGAGCGCGTGCCAGATTGGCCTGGCGCAGGCTGATCGCTGCTGCGGCAATACATACCGCACCGACGAACACGCCGCCGGCGAGTGCGTATCGATTGCGGCGGGCGAACTTGCGGAACCGGTACCAGCGACTCGCGCGGCGCACGCCGATCGGCAGGCCGTCGAGATGGCGCCGTACATCGCCCGACAGGGCTTCGGCCGTCGCGTAGCGCCGCTGCGGATCGGCTTCGAGTGCGGTCAGCGCGATGCGATCGAGATCGCCGCGCAGCGCCCGGTGCCATGCGACGCCGCCCGTGCGATCGCCGGCGACGCTCGGTGGCGGCGGCGCATCGATGTCCGCAGGCGCGCCGGTCAGCACGCGCCGTGGCGGCCGCGCGTCGGCCAGTAGTTCGTACAGCACGACACCGAGTGCGTAGACATCGGTCGCGGTCGTGATCGCGTCGCCGCTGAACTGCTCGGGCGCGGCGTAGTCCGGCGTCAGCAGTCGCGCCGCGGTCTGCGTCTGTGCCGCCTCGTCGGTCGTCGCCAGCACTTTGGCGATGCCGAAGTCGAGCAGCTTCAATGCGCCGTCGGCGGTGACGAAGATGTTGGCCGGCTTCAGATCGCGGTGCACGACCAGGTTCTGGTGTGCGTACTGTACGGCGCTGCAGACGCGCAGGAACAGCAGGAGGCGCGCGCGCAGATCGAGCGCATGATCGCGCACGTACTGCGTTACCGGCACGCCCTCGACATACTCCATCACCAGATACGGTGCCCCGCGATCGTCGACGCCACCGTCGATCAGGTGCGCGATATCCGGGTGTTGCAGACGCGCCAGGATCTGACGCTCTTGCCGAAAGCGTTGCAGCAATCCCGGAGTCGGCCAGGCAAGCTGCTTGACCGCCGCGCGTTGTTCGAATTCGGCGTCGTTGCGCTCGGCGAGCCAGACCTCACCCATCCCGCCGGCGCCGATTCTGCGTAGCGCGCGCCACGGGCCGAATTGCGGCAGGACTTCATTGCTGCGCGTCGCGTCGATGACGCTGGAAACCAGCGCGGGCGGGTGCTCCATAAAGGCCGCCGCGCGTGCGTCAGCCCGCAGTAATCGTTCCAGTTCGATGCGCAGCGCAGTGTCGCTTCCGCACGCGGCGTCGACCCAAGCCGCGCGCTGGCTGTCCGGCAAGTCGATGGCTTGCTCGAACAATTCAGCTACGCGCTGGCGATCCATTGCGGCCGGTCAACCCTCGGGATACAGCGCCGCGTGGAGGTGCGCCTTCGCCCGGCGCCAGTCGCGATTCAACGTGCGTTCGCTGACCGACTGCATGATTGCGATGTCGCTGACGCTCATGCCGGCAAAGAAACGTTGTTCGACGAGTTCGGCCAGCCGCGGCTCTTCACTGGCAAGCTTGTTCAGGGCGACATCGAGGCGCAGCAACTCGTCCGGACCCAACTCGCCATCGACGACGCCTTCCGCCGCGTCGAGCGTGACGATCTGCAGCCCGGCGCCGCCGCGCTTGTCGGTCATCCGCGCGCGCGCGTGGTCGATGACGATCTGGCGCATCGCCTTGGCGGCGAGCGCGAAGAAGTGCGCGCGTCCGTGCAGGTCGCGTCCCTCGGGCTGGGCCAGCTTTAGATAAACCTCATGCACGAGGCCGGTCGTGTTCAGCGTGTGCCCGGCCGCCGATGCGAGCTGGTGATGGGCCATCTGCTTCAGCTCGGCGTAGACGCGGCCGAACAGGGTCTGCAGCGCTGCTGCGTCGCCCCTGCCCGCAGCCTCGATCAATGCCGTTACGTCACCGCCAGCCACGACTCGTCTTTTGCCCCCCATGAGCCTCCGAGTATAGGCGACCGGGGCGCAACGCGGGAATTTTGGCCTGCTGATGTCGTTTGGGTCGCGCGCTTCTCGTAAGGAAGGCCATGGAACATGGTAAAAGCAGACGCTGGATGAATTGAATCGTGCGGTCTGCCACCAACAGAGGTATTCATGACTTGCTCAATTCGTCTGCTCCGGTTCAAGCCGCTTTCCGCTCTGCTCCGGGCCTGCATCGCCTCGATCGTTGCCGTCTCGATCGCACATGGTGCGGTCACGTCCTGTACGGTCAACACCACCCTCGATGACCCGGGTACTGCATCGGCGACAGTCAACACGTCCACGAACTCGGGCACGCTGCGCGACTGCATCCTCGCCGCCAATCTGCTGACCGGCGCGACTGGCGCACCGACGCTGCCTGGCTTGACGATTGCGTTTGCGCCGGCGCTAACTGGCGCGACCATTGCGCTGGGCAACGATCTGCCGTTGTTGTTCAACAACACCTCGATCGATGCCTCTGCGCTGGCGAGTCCGATCATCATCGACGGCGGCAACCTGTATCGCATCTTCTTTGTATCGGGGCTGCCCACGATACCTGTGTCGGGCCTGCCCGCACCCGATGGCGCGCAGGCGATCACGGTCGGTCTGAGCAATCTGGTTCTGCGAAACGGCAATGCGACAGGCGGAGATTCGAACAATAGCGGCGGCGCCGGAATGGGTGCCGGCGGCGCGTTATTCGTGAACAAGCTGGCAACCGTCACGCTGAGCAACGTGAGTTTCGACGCCAATTCCGCGTCGGGTGGGTCCAGCATCTTTGGTTTGATGGCCGGCAGTGCGGGTGCTGGCGGTGGCAGTTCGGAAAGCGGCGGCGGCGGTTTGGGCGGGGCCAGTTGTAGCATTTGCGGCGGCGGCGGCATTGGCACCAATGCAACAACATCTGGTGGCGGTTTCGGCGGCACCGGGATTGGCCAGGTCAGCAATGCTCAAGGATTGGGCATTGGCTTTGGCGGTGGCGGATCCGGCACTCCAGGCAGCATCGGCGGCGGGGGAGGTGGCGGCGGCGGCGCCGGCGGCAACGGCGGCTTCGGCGGCGGCGGCGGTAACGCTCAAAGCGCCAGCGCCGGTAAAGGCGGGTTCTTCGGCGGTGGTGGCGGCAACGGCGCTCCGCCGGGTATGCCGGGCGGCGACGGCGGCTTTGGCGGCGGGGCGGGCACGGTGTTCCGGCTGGCAATGGTGGCTTTGGGGGCGGCGGCGGCGGCGGCAACGGCAGCAGCGCAGGCGTGGGTGGTATCGGCGGCGGCAGCCAAAACGGAAATGGTTTTGGCGGCGGCGGTGCGGGATTCGGCGGCGCCGTGTTCGTTCGCAGCGGCGGTATCCTGACGGTACAAAACACCGCTGGCCACGATGCCGTGAGCGGCGGCAGCGTCGCTTTCGGCACCGGATCCAACAACGGTGCCGCAGCAGGCACAGGCCTGTTCCTGATGTCGGGCTCGGTGTCCGTGTTCGATATCGCCGTTAGTTACACCATCAGCGACGATATCGCCGATGACAGCGAGTCGTCGCTGCCAGCGGGCAACAGTTACGTGCCGGGTAACGGTGCGGGGGCGGCAATCGCCAAACACGGCAACGGCGTGTTGGTTTTTTCCGGCGCGAATACTTATGCCGGCGCGACGAACATCGGCGCAGGCATCGTTCGCGTTGAATCGCCCGGCACCATCCAGAATTCCGCAACTACCGTTGCCGAAGCTGGCACCTTGACCGGAAATGGCACGGCGGGTTCCGTCGACAGCTTCGGCACGATCGCGCCGGGGACCACGGCGAATCCGCAGAGCGCGTTGCAAGCCGCTTCGTTGCACCTGCATGCGGGCGCGTTGACCTGCTTCCATGCCGACGCCATCAACGCTACGAGCAGCATGAATGTAGCCGGCAGTGCCACGTTGAGCGGCATCGTGCGCATCGACTTCAGCGGCAGCCCGAGCGTGGGCGCAATGTACCTGCCGCTCAGCGCCAACAGCGTCAGCGGCTCGTTCGCCGGCTACGAGACCAATATGCCGAATCTGCTCGGCCACTTCACCTATGGCGCGACCTCGGTGACGTTTACGGTCGACGTCAGCGATGTGGTGTTCCGCAACGGCATGGAACAGCCGATCAACGACAGCCCGTGCATCGCGGCATTCGCCAACTAGCCGCGCAGCGGCGGAAGTGACGCCGCCATCGCTGACTCACCCCGCACCCCGACTCTCTCCCGCTAGCGGGGAGCGGGAAACGCGCTGCCCTAGCCGGCGAAGGGGAAGGCAGCGTTACGAGGGAACGCCAGACCCGACGAGGCGAACAGGAAAGTCCCGCGACCAGGCCGCGCAAATCCGAACTTTGCCGAGACGTGTCGTTTCGTCGGCACGCTTCCCGTAATAGAAGGAATGAATCGCCATAACGGGAATCTCTTCCTCGCCGCGTTGTTGTCGATAGTCGCCTGCGCACTCGGCGCCAGCGCCCAATCGAGCGGCGGTCCATATCGCATCGCCCCGGCTGCAGTCGGCAATGGTGGCGGCACGCTCAGCGGCGGTGCGTTTCAACTGAGAGGCACGTTGGGTCAGGCGCCCACATCGACCTTGTCCTCAGCGGGCTATCACTTCTACGGCGGATTCTGGGCGCCGGCGTCCGACGTGATCTTCGCGAATGGCTTTGATAAGTAGGAGAGAACCGTGATACGTGGTTTGCTCGCCAGTGTCTTCATCTTCGCGCTTGCCTGCTCGGGCGCGCTGCGCGCCGATCCGGTCGGGTCCGGCATTACTTATCAGGGCCAGCTGTCCGATGGCGGCACGCCGGCGAACGGCAGTTACGATTTCCAGTTTGCATTGTATACAAGTGCAGACGGGATCGGTCCGGTCGACACGATCGAGGTTGCTGATCTGGACGTGAGCGGTGGTCTGGTCAACGCGACGCTCGATTTCACCGACGTGCCGTACAACGGCCAGGCGCTCTGGGTCGAGGTCAGCGTGCGCGCCGGCAACTCGAGTGGCGCCTACACGACGCTGTCGCCGCGCCAGGCGTTGAATGCCGCGCCGTATGCGCTGTTTGCGCTCAACGGCAACGCAGGGCCGCCCGGATCGCCGGGAATCGATGGCCAACCAGGTGCGCCCGGCGCCGATGGAACGCCAGGCATGGATGGCGCCCCCGGTGATGTGGGCCCGCCCGGTCCTCCTGGACCTCCCGGGTATGTGACGCTGCCGTATTCCGGATCCGTTGCCGCGAATGCCGTGCCCGCGCTGTCGATCAGCAACACGGGTACGAACAATGCCATCACTGCCCTGGTCAATTCCTCGGGCAACGCGGGTGTCGTTGGATCCAACGCGGGAAGCGGCTATGGGCTGTCGGGCCTGTCGGCATCCGGCATCGGTGTCTTTGGGAAATCCAGCGGCCCCGGCAATGGCGTCTATGCGTGGTCCACGGGAGGAAACGGCATCGAGGCGTATTCGACAAGCTCGATCTACCATGGGATTTTCGCCTCCGCCGCAGGCGCGGGCAACGGCGTCTACGCGACTACGAGCACCGGCAACGGTATCTACGCCGAAACCCACGGGCTCAATGCAGGCGTTTACGGCTACAACACGGGCACCGGCAGCGGCGTATTCGGACTGAACAACGCCGGTGGGCCCGGTGTGTATGGAGCAAGTCACGGCGCCGGCGTCGGCACACAGGGCACTTCCGACAGCAACGACGGCGTTCTCGGAGTCACCGGTGGATTGGGCCGGGCAGGGCTGGCAGGCGTCCACAGTGGCGCGAATGCCGGAAACGGCGTGTACGGCTATTCGCCGACAGGCTGGGCCGTGTATGCGAACGGTACGCTCGGCGCCGCCGGCGCCAAGAATTTTGTCGAGCCGCATCCAACCGATCCGACCAGGGAAATACGCTACGCGTCGCTCGAAGGCCGCGAGGTCGGCACGTATTTTCGCGGCAGCGGCCACCTCGTTCACGGCGAAGCCGTCATCGACGTGCCGGCGGATTTCAAAATGGTGACTGGCGCGCAGGGACTCACCGTAGTCGCCACGCCGTCCGGCGAACTCGCAATGATCGCCTGCATCTCGAAATCGCTCGACCGCATCGTCATCCGCGGATCGGCCGACGTCGACTTCGACTATCTGGTCAGTGGCGTGCGCAAGGCATACGTCGATTTCGATCCGATCCATGCGAACACGAGTTTCATTCCGTCGTCGCTCGACAGCGGGGACGAAATGACCGCGGCACTACCGGCCGAAAGCGTGCGGCGACTCATAAGCAACGGTACGCTCAATGCCGATCGCACGGTCAACGCGCAGACCGCGGGACGCCTCGGCTGGGACCAGCGGCCTGACTGGAACAATTCCGCCGCGAAACCGCAATCGATCCCGCAGCCGCGCCCGAACCCGGAGACCATGTCCCACTGAAGAGCCGATGAAAGCAAAAGCTCATCCAGTCAAGCGGGCACTATTACGCGCCTGCCATTGGTTGCCCCGGCCTACTGACGACTTGGGCGTTCTCGGCGGCAGCATCGGTCGCCGACCTGATGGTCCAGAACGACTTCTGACGGCCCGCGATACTCGCGTACCGCGCAAGCAAGTTCCGAGGGTCACGCATTCGCTTCGCCCGCTGCACAACATGCGTAGCGCAAGGCTGGCATACTTGTCGCGATGCCGAATGGATCGACTCGATGACAGCGTACTTTACCGACACAGCCTGGTTGCCGCACGGCTGGGCATCCGGCGTGCTTGTTACCGTCGATGATCAGGGCGGTCTGGCGGACGTAGACGTGGATGCGGAACGCGGCGGCGCGCAGTACCTCGGCCGCTACGTGCTGCCGGGCATGCCTAATGTGCACTCGCATGCATTTCAGCGGGCGATGGCGGGACTGGCCGAGAGCCGCAGTTTTTCCTCTGTCCATGAACGCGAAGGTCAAAAAGCGGCCGCTCCCGGCCGCACTTCTCAACCGGCGGAAGACAGCTTCTGGACGTGGCGCGAGACGATGTATGCGTTCGCCGGCCGCGTCGATCCGGAGGCGATGCGCGCGATCGCGGCGCAACTCTATGTCGAGATGCTCAAGGCCGGCTATTCGCAGGTGTGCGAATTCCATTACCTGCATAACCAGCCGGATGGCAAGCCCTATGCCGACCCTGCTGCGATGTCGCTCGCGCTGATCGAAGCAGCGCGCGAGGCCGGGATCGGGTTGACGCTGTTGCCGGCACTGTACATGACCGGCGGGTTCGACAAGCGTCCGCTGTCGGAGCGCCAGCGCCGCTTTCACCACGATATCGACGGCTATCTGCGGCTCGTCGAGCAGTTGCGCAAGATGGAAGACTCCACACTGCGCGTCGGCGTCGCATTGCACAGTCTGCGCGCTGTGCCGGAAGACGCGATGCGCGCCGTGCTCGACTCGGGCCTGGTCGACTCCGCGCCGATTCACATCCACATCGCCGAGCAGATCGGCGAGGTCCAGGATTGCCTGGCACTGCGCAACGCGCGTCCGGTCGAGTGGCTGCTGGACCATGCACCAGTCGATCCGCGTTGGTGCCTCGTGCATGCCACGCACATGACCGGCGACGAGACGCGCCGCGTGGCGGAATCCGGCGCCGTCGCGGGCCTGTGTCCCACGACCGAGGCGAATCTCGGCGACGGCCTGTTTCCCTTGAAGCCCTATCTCGACGGCGGCGGCACGTTCGGGATCGGTTCGGACAGCCACATCTCGGTATCACCCGTGGAAGAGTTGCGCTGGCTCGAATATGGACAGCGCCTGAGCACACGGCATCGCATCATTGCCGTGTCGGAATCGAGCAACAGTGTTGGCGAGACACTCTGGGGCGACGCATTGTTCGGCGGTGTCCAGGCGTCCGGCGCAGCGGTCGGTGAGATCGAAGGCGCCGATCCGGCCGGTGCAGGCGCGGGACCGCGCGCCGACCTGCTGGTTCTCGATCACGACTCTCCGATCCTTGCCGGTCGCAGCGCCCAGAGCGCGCTCGACACGTTCCTGTTCGCCGGCAATTCGAATCTCGTACGTCACGTC
>DASSGP010000340.1:0-12191 GCA_035693405.1 Rudaea sp.
CGTGCGTTTTGCCGCCAAGGTGGCGCGCGAACGCGGCCATGTCGGCGAGCAGGATTACCGGGCAGTCAAGGCGGCCGGCTACGACGACGCGCAGATCATCGAGATCGTCCAGCACGTCGCGCTCAACACCTGGACCAACTACATCAACTCCATCGCCGAAACGGAGATAGACTTTCCACTCGTCGCCACGCGCGAGGCTGCCTGACAATACCCGGTCACAGCATCGTCGGCGGCGCACCGCGTCGCCGACGCGAGTATCAACCAATCGGAAGAGGACAACGTCATGAGCCGTCCACCACTCCCTCCGTTCACGCTCGAAACCGCGACGCAGAAAGTGCGCATGGCCGAGGACGCCTGGAACACACGCGATCCCGAGCGCGTCGCACTGGCGTATACCGAAGACAGCCGCTGGCGCAATCGCGCCGAGTTCCTGCAGGGGCGCCCGGCGATCGTGGCATTCCTCACGCGCAAATGGGCGCGCGAACTCGACTACCGCCTGATCAAGGAGATCTGGGGTTGCCGCGAGAATCGCATCGCCGTGCGCTTCGCCTACGAATGCCACGACGACAGTGGTAACTGGTTCCGCAGCTACGGCAACGAGAACTGGGAGTTCGACGAGCACGGCCTGATGCGCGTGCGCCATGCCAGCATCAACGACCTGCCGATCAAGGAAGGTGACCGCAAGTATCATTGGCCGCTCGGACGCCGGCCGGACGATCATCCGTCGCTGAGCGATCTGGGCTTCTGACGCAGTTGCGGAGCGCGATCGCGCGCGCGTCTGTAGCGCGCCGGCGCGACGCGTTTACTCGGGCGGCTCCAGGCCGTCGCCGAACACCGTGTCCGCAAACTCGAATGCGCCGATGTCGGCGCCCGAACCATCGACACGGCCGAACGGTGCGCCGCGCTGATCAGCGCCGAGCCCGAGGACGTTGTTTCCCCTGCCGATCGCCGGACTGCCTGGCAGTAGCGCGTGCGTCCGCGTAGGCCCGCCGTTTTCCTGCAGCGGACCAAGGTTCGGATCAATCGTGATGCGGCCGACAGCAGAGACGGGGCCTATGGAGGCCATTATCAGATTGTTGCTCCCGGTAATGACGCCGTAGGCAACGACGTCGTCCGCGATCAGGCCACTGCCGGACGTGTTTCTGGCGATAATCGAGCTCTGGATAGTCGACGCGCCGATGAACAGCCCCGCGCCGCCGGAGAAAGTCGATCCTGTCGCGTTGTGTACAATTGTACTGTTGTATATGCCGATGTAGTTCGCGTAGATTGCGCCGCCATTGTTGCCGGCGTTGTTGCCGGAAACGGTACTGTTCCTGATTATGTGGCTGCTGGCATTTTGCGCGATCAGGGCGCCGCCGTAGGTGCCCGCCTCGTTGCCGGAAAGAGTCGAGTCCCGGATGTAGACAAGGCCCTTGGAAAGTATGCCGCCGCCTTTTGCCGCAAAGTTGCCGCTGATTGTGCTGCGGCCCATGACGATACCCGATGAATAGATGCCGCCGCCCCGACCGCCGACAGTAGCCGTCCCCTTGGCCGAGCTATCCGAAACCGTGCTGTCGAACAGGCTGACTACGTCCTTCGCGTAAATCGCACCGCCATAGGAGAAATACTCGGACGAGTCCAGCACGCACGACGAGACCAGCGTTCCGGTCGCCTCGAAGCCGCCGGCAGAGTAGACGCAACCACCGCGCGACCCTGCGTAGTGCCCGTTCGTGATCGTCAGATGGTCGACGTGCAAGCCACCGTTGCCGCGGTGAACGAGCACTTGATACAGAGCATCGCCGTCGATCGCCAGCAGATCCTTGCCCGGCCCCAGAAGCGCGACGTTGGCGGCCGCGATCGGGTCGACAAGCGCGGAACCCAGCGTGATGCGGCTGCACACGAGCTGCGTCAGGTCGATTGTCTCGTTGTCGACCGCGTTCGCGTATGCGGCGCGCAGGCTGCCGGGGCCGCTGTCGTTGCAGTTCTGGACGACCACGATCGTCGCCGTTTGATCGACGTTGGCGACTTGCGCGGCGCCATGGCCGGTCGCAGCGGCTGCGATCGTCGCTGCCAGGACCGCGGCCAGTGGCCGCAGGCGCAGCGCGGAGAGACCGCCTGAGCGGAATGGTGCAGTCATCGACGTGATCCTCGAAGGGTCGGCGTCGGAACTGACACCAATGTCCCACGAGGAACGAACAAAAGGAGGCCGTCACGCCACTCAACGGTCGCGAACCGGCGTCGCCGACCAGCGCGACCGCGTTGAAGCGCACACGCGCTGGCGGAGGTCCCTTCGATTTGCGGCCGAAGAAGTTCTAGGCTGGACGTTCTGGCGCACTCCCGCGCGCGACGATGCTGCTCGCGGTCAGGTCGGCGCTGACGTTGCCGACCGTGGCGAACACGTCGGGAATCGTATCGACGGCAAGCAGCAGGCCGAGTGGCTCCAGAGGCAGGCCCATGGCCGAGGTGACGGGCATCGTCGCGGCCATGAAGCTGATCTGCCCCGGCAAGCCGACCGCACCAAGACTCAACACGACGGCCAGCGCGGCCGCAACCGCCAGATGCGCGACGGATACGTCGATGCCGTAGATCCAGGCGACGAACGCCGCCGCGCCGAGGTATTGCATCGGGCTCGTGATGCGGAACAGCGATACCGCCATCGGCAGCACGAGCGCCGCGACGGACGGTGGATGACCAAGGCGCGTGCGCGCGCTGTCGACCATGGCCGGCAGCGATGCGAGCGAGGACTGCGTGCTCGCGGCAACGATCTGCGCCGGCAGGATTCCGGGCGCGAATCGCCGCAGGCGTTCGCCGCCGAAGACGACCGCGACCGGATACAGCATCAGCGTGATCGCGATATACATCGAACACTGCAAGGCGATGTACCAGCCGAGCGCGCTGATCACTCCGGACCCGGCGCGCGCGCAGACGGCGAGCACGAGTGCGAACACGCCGACCGGCGCGACCCACAGCACCCAGCGCACGACCACGATCATCGTGTCGGCGATCGTCTGGAAGAACTCGACCATGCGTGTCCGGCGCGGCGCGTCGATGCGCGTCAGCGCAAAGCCGAAGAACAGCGCGAACACGACCAGCGGTAGCATCGCGCTCTGCGCGGCCGCGGCGATCGCATTGCTCGGAATGATCGTCGCGAACCAGTCGCCGAACCCTACGTGCGTCGCTGCGCCAGCGTCGGCGGGAATCGTCGCGCGCAACTTGTCGATCAGCACCGCATCGCGCGGGAGGAAAGACAGCAACAGTGGCGCGACGATGGCCATGAACGCGGCGCCGGCGCTCAGCAGCAGCGCGAACACGACGATCGCGCGGCGCGCGGTACGGCCGGATGCGGCCGCATCATTCGCTGCACTGACGCCGACGACGATCAACGCAAATACCAGTGGCACGACGGTCATCTGCAAGGCGTTGAGCCAGAGCCTGCCGATCGGCTGGGCGATGCTTGCCGCCTGTGCCGCCAGCGCCGGGTCGAACCATGCCAGCAGTATGCCGGCGAGTGCGCCGGCGACGAGTCCAGTCAATATGCGGGTGGTGTTGGACATGGGGGTGCGGTCTAGTTATGCGAACAAGTGGACATGTGAAATCACGATGCTCGGTGTTTCTAGCTCGTCATTCCGGCGGCTCTCAACAGCGGAGCTGGTCAAGCCGGAATCCAGCTTCTTTCAGGGTCAACAAGAAAGAGCTGGATCCCGGCTTCCGCCGGGATGACGGCATCTTCTTGAGGCGGGCTCCGAAGACTTATTCGGCCCTTCCTAAGGAAGGTTCCACGCCGATTTCAGCCGCGCGTACTCCTTCTGCGGCAACAGCACGAACACCGGATGATCCTGCGGACGCAACCAGGCGACCAGCACCTGCATGACCGGCTCGGCCATCGCCGTGCAGCCGGCGGTTGTCGAATCGGACGACTTCCACAGGTGCGCGAAGATGCAACTGCCGGCGCCAGCCGTGCCGCGCGGATTGTGCTCGACGACAAAGCCGAGCTTGTAGGCCTGGTCGCCGCCGGAATGCAGGTCGCGGCGCATCGGCTCAGTCGAACCGGCCACCGCGGCACTGCCGACCTTGCTTGCATCGACGATGCGGTTGTAGAGCGGCGAGCCGTCGATGTCGATGCAATAGTCATTCGCGGTCATCGCGGCATACGGCCATTGCGCATCAGCCGCGTCGGCGTAACCGAAGGCCGTGCCGATCGAGAACATGCCCGCCGGGCTGCGCCCGTCGCCTTCACGCTTCTGCCGTCCTGCCTGCGGTGGATTCAGGCCGATGCCCCACGCCGCGCCGGCGCGACCGATCACGACTGGAACCGGCGCACCGGCGCTGTGCCATCCGTCTGCCGCTCGGGTGAATGTCTGCAGCGTTGCCTTGGTCGAATTCCAGTCCGGCGTCGTCACGAGCACGAGTTGGCGCGCGTCGGCCGGCATGATCTTTTCGGATGCCGACTCGACGCTCGACAACGACGCCCAAGCGGTCGCCATTAGCAACGCCCAGCCGGGCCAGGCCCGCAAGCCCGCAGCATGGCGACGAAAATCCGGTCGCGTCATTGCGGCAGCGTCATGGATTGAGCATGTTGTGGATGCGCTCGTAATTGGCGACGAGCTTGTCGAGCCGGCCTTTGCCGTTCTCGCACAACAGGACGAAGATCATGTCGAGCAGGTGGCGCAAGGCGGACTGATACAGCAGCGGTTCGATGTGCACGCGCTCGTCGTGCGCCGACACGAGCAGCGACTGGTCCGCGTGCGCGCGCAACGGATTGGCGCTGTGCCGCGTCACCGAGATCACCTTGCCGCGGCGCTCGCTGAATTGGCGGCTGATCTGGCTCAGCGCCGGCTGAGCGCCATGCTCGGAAAATACGAGCAGCACGTCGTTCGCGGCCGCGGCGGCGATGCTGGCGGTCATCAGCACGGCATCGAAGTGGTGCACGGTCAGCACGTCGAGCAGCGACAGACGCATCGCGAACGCGCGCGCTGGAATGCCGTCCTCGCCGAGGCCGATGATGAATACCTTCCCGGCCTTGCCGATCAATGCGGCGATCGCGTCGAGAGTGCCCGGCGGATTGATCAGGCGCGTCTCCTGTTCGGCCTGCGCCTTGCGATGCCAGAGGCTCTCGGCGAGCGCGGCATGCGGATCGCGGCGCGCCGGCTCGGCGTTGGCGTTGCCTTCACCGCCGTCGCCGCGCGCGAGCGAGTCGCCGATCGAATACTTCAGGTCCGGATAACCCTTGAAGCCGAGCTTCTGGCTGAACTTGACGACGCTGGACTGGCTGATCTTCAGCGCATTGGCCAGCTGCTGCGAGGAATAGTCGCGCAGCAGATGTGCGTTTTCCACGATGAAGTCCGCGATGCGCCGTTCAATCGCGGACATCTGGTCGCGTTCCGCACGGATTTTCAGCAGAGGCAACATGTTCTAGGTCGACGTACTCATGCGATTGCTTCGAGTCCGCGGATTTCACGGATTCCCAGGCCGGGCGCGTCGGTTACCGTGATCTCCGATTCGTTGAAGATCACGCCGCCGTCGACCGGATTGAACGCGCAAAGCGACGGTCCGTCCAGATCGACCTTGGTAATGACATTCGACTTCGCCACCGCCACGTGCACGGCCGCGGCGACGCTGATGCTGGTCTCGAGCATGCAGCCGATCATGCATTCGACCTGGTACATCGCCGCGATATCGGCGATGCGGATCGCGTTGGAGATGCCGCCGGTCTTCATCAGCTTGATGTTGATGATGTCGGCCGCGCGCATGCGGATCAGTTCGACGACCTCGGTCGGGCCGAACACGCTTTCGTCGGCCATGATCGGCGTATGCACGCGTTCGGTGACGTATTTCATGCCGTCCAGATCCTGCGCCTTGACCGGCTGCTCGACGAGCTCGAGGCGCACGCCGGCATCCTCGAGGTTCTGCAGTGCGTAGACCGCCTGCTTGGCCGTCCAGCCCTGATTCGCGTCCAGCCGCAGCAACGCGCGGCCCTCGACCGCCGCATAGATTGCCTTGACGCGCTCGATGTCGACGCCGATGTCCTTGCCGACCTTGATCTTCAGCGAATCGAAACCGCGATTCACTGCGTCGATCGAATCGGCGACCATCTTGTCTATCGTATCGACGCTGATCGTGATGTCGGTCGTGATGACCGGATCGCCGCCGCCGAGCAGGCGGTACAACGGCGCGTTGTACAGCTGCCCCCACAGGTCGTAGACCGCGATCTCGACCGCCGCCTTGGCGCTCGAGTTCTTCTCCATCGCGCCCTGGATTACTTGGGTAATGTGATTGAGGTCGGCGATTTCCGCGCCGATCAGCCGCGGCGAGATGTAGTTGCGGATTGCCTCGACGATCGAACCGTGCGTGTCGCCTGTGATCACGGCGGTGGCCGGCGCTTCGCCGTAGCCGACATGGCCGGTGTCGGTGTTGACCATGACGACGATGTCTTCGACCGCTTCGACGGTGCGCAGCGCCGTCTTGAACGGCGTCTTCAGCGGCACGCGCAACAGACCGAAGCGGATATCGGTGATTTTCATGGTTTGGCTGGTGCTTCCGTGTCGGTAGCGGGACGAATCCGCACGATGCTGGTCATGCGGTCGACAAAGGTCTGGGTATTGCCGAACAACAGCGGCGTCAGCGGCGACACCGATACCGCATTGAGGTCCACGCGCACGCGCGAACCGTCGTCGCGACGGTAACTCAGGCCGGTCGTGTCGTGGATCACGTAAGGCTCACCGTCGACGACGCCGATCGCCATCATGACATGGCCGGGAATGTAGACCAGATCGCCGACCTGCAGCGCGCGCACGGCCGCCAGGCGCGCGGCCCGGTCATCCTGATCGGTGAAGAGGCGGTGATTCAAGCCAGGACTCACGGCCTGATCGCGGGTGTTGCGCGGCATTTGCACGCCCATGCTGCGATACACGTCGGAGACGAAACCGCTGCAGTCGCGCGCATTGTATGAATGACCCCAGCCATAGCGTTCGCCGAGGAACTTGAATGCCTGGCGCAGGATGTTCGCGCGCGTCAGCGGCAGGTAGTCGCCCTGCGTGTCGGCATTCTTCGGCAGCAGCGCGGGAACGATCTTCAGCGCGCCATCGGCGGCGCGCAGCGGCAATTCGATGACGTGCGCCGTATAGGGATGCTGGCCGTCCACGGATTTTTCCGCGGGCCAGTCCGCTTCGAGCGGAACGCGCACGCCCATGTCGAGCTGCAACTGGGAGATCGCCGGCTGCGTCGGTGAAAACACCGTCGTGACGGTTGCGCCGGTGACGATGCGGTACGGCTTGGCGCCAGCGTAGGCGAATACCTGCGCGGCCGGACCTTCGGCAAGAAACCGGTCCTCGACCCATGCGGCATAGCGCGGGCTGATGACGAAGCGCCATTTGCCATCGCGGCTCGCATGCACGATGACCACGGGCGTGCCCGGAAACAGCGCGCTCTCCTGGAAGCGGTCGATGTTGACGTTGTTGCGCTCGCTGAACGCGCGCAGCGTCGTGGGGAACGTGCGCAGGTCGGCGCGATGCACGACCAGCGCGTAGCGCGCAGGTGTCGGCTCGGGAATCGAGCCGATGTCCATGTTCGCAATCAGCGCATCGAGTGCGGCGCCGGTCAGTTCGGTGCCATCGGCGTCGTACATCGGCTTGGATGGACGCTCCGACATGGCTTCGATCCAGTCCGTGACCTGCTTGCGCGGCAGCGTTGCAGGCAACGCCTGCAAGTCATGCAGCGTCGGGTCCTTCTGCATGAGGTCAGCGTTTTGCACCGCGATCGCTTTGCCATCGAGCACGATCCGGTCGGCATCGTTCAAGCGTCTGATCCAGAAATCGGGCGCGAGCATCGGGTCGTCGACGCCGATGACCCCGGTGGCCGGCACGGTCAACGCGCCGCCTTCGCGCGCGCAGGCCGTCGCGCTGCAAAGCGTGAATGCCAATGCCGATATGGCAGGAACCAGTCGTCGCATCGCCGTCATGTGTTCCCCAAGCCCAACCCCGCAACCGCGGTCACGCACATGGACGCTACCACGCACCCTTCAGCCGGAATTATGGCAAGGATTACGTCTTCAAAGAATAGATGATTCTCAAATAATATACCAGAAGCATAAATTATTGACGATCGTATGCCGGCGTGTTACACAGCACGGCGAGAGTGGACGCATCAGTCGGGGAACTCTACACAATGGTCACAGCAATGGCACCGATGGCAGCCATGCTCCGGTTTGTCCGGCGCGCGCGTATCGGTGCGATCGCATTGTTGTTGTTGCTCCCGCCGGCAGCGGCGCTGTGCAGTGCTGGCGTCGACGCCGAAGCCAAAGCAAATATCGTTAGTAGAACGATCGCCCAGATCGACGCAGGACAATTCGCCGCCGCATCGGCGCAGATCAGCCAGGCCTTGGCCCAGCCGGCGGTCGACGCAAAATTGCGCGAGTCACTCGAATTCCAGCGCGAACGCATGCGCCGCATCCTGCTCGATTTCACGCTGAGCGAAGACGACGTCAAGGCGCGCCTGCGCAAGCAGATTCCGGACCTGAGCGACGCGGAGTTCGCAAGGTGGGATAGCGATGGCCTGCTCGAGCGCAGGGTCATCGATGGCCGCGTGCTCTATTTCTCGCGCTCGCCGTCGAACCTGTTCCGCCTGAGCCATGAAGCTCTTGCCCGGCGCAAGGAACAGACAGCGCTCGTCAATAGCCCCCTGGAGTCACCGAATCCGCACCACCGCGAGGTCGTCGACGCGGCCCTGGCCAGCCACAAGAGCAGCGTCGCGCCACGCCGGCTGCGCGTGACGCAATCGTTGACGGTGCACGCCGATGCCGTGCCCGCCGGTGAGAACGTGCGCGCCTGGATTCCGTATCCGCGCGCGTTGCCGGGCCAGCAGGAGGACATTCGTTTCGTCTCGAGCGAGCCGGCCCGGCACGACATCGCCCCGGATTCCACATTGCAGCGTACCGTATTTGTGGAAAAGCGCGCAGATGCGGGCAAGCCGACAAAGCTCTCGATCACCTATGAGGTGACCATCTACGCGCAGTACCACGTGGTCGACGCCGGGACGGCCGTGCCGGCGACGATTACGCCCGAACTCGCGCCATTCGTTGCCGAGCGGCCGCCGCACATCGTCTTCACCGAACCGCTGCGCCTGTTCTCGCGCCAGGTTGTCGGCGACGAAAAGAATCCGTGGCGCATCGCGCAGAAACTCTATGCCGCGGTCGACCAGGTTCCCTGGGCCGGCGCGCTCGAATACTCGACGATCAGCAACATCAGCGAATACGCGCTGCGCGCCGGCCATGCCGACTGCGGCCAGCAGACGCTGTTGCTGATGACCCTGCTGCGGCTCAACGGCATTCCGACACGCTGGCAGTCCGGAATGATCTATTCGGACACCACCTACAACAATTTGCACGATTGGGGCTGGCTGTATATCGCACCGTATGGCTGGTTGCCGATGGACGTCACATTCGGCCATTTCGACGATGCCGACCCGGCAATCGCGAATTTCTATCTCGGCGGGCTCGACGCCTACCGCATCGCGTTCAACGACGACTTCAGCCGCGACCTCGTGCCGGCGAAGAAATTCTTTCGTTCCGAGACCGTCGACCTGCAGCGCGGCGAAGCCGAATGGAGCGGCGGCAACCTGTACTTCAACCAGTGGGATTACGACTTCGAATGGAAATTCCTGCCCGCCTCGCGGGCGGCAGCAGGCAAGTAACTCGCAGGTTTTTCAGCATGCAGTTCATCACTACATAACTCACACAATAAATCGACGGGGAGAGCGGATATGCGCAACAACAGGCGGAAATGGCAAAAGCGCGCACTGTGCGTGGCAATGGGAATGAGTCTTTCATTGCTGGCGCTGTCGTCGGCGCAGGCGCAAAGCGACGACGGTTCCGTGGTCGGCCGCACGACGGCTGGCGCGACAGTGACGGTGACGAGTCCGACGACCGGACTGACGCGCAGCGTGACCGCCGATGCCAAAGGCAACTACCGCTTTCCGTTCCTTCCGATCGGCCAATACAGCCTCGAAGCCAGCAAGGACGGCGCGCGTGTCGGCGCACCGGTGGATGTCGTCGTCAGCCTCGGCAGCGCCACCACGGTGAATGTCGGTGCCGAAGCGACTGCGCTCGAGGGAATTACGGTCACAGCGACCGCCGTCTCCAGCGTCGATTTCACCTCGACCGAGGTCACGACGAACATTACGCGCGAAGAACTGAAACGCCTGCCGGTCGAACAGAACGTCGCCGCCGTCGCGACGCTCGCGCCGGGCGTGAACAAGGGCACTGCCGGGTTCGGCGGACTGACGTTCGGCGGCTCGTCGATCGCCGAGAACTCGTACTACGTCAACGGCCTCAACGTCACCGACTTCTACAATCGCAACGGCTTCTCCGAAGCGCCGTTCGCGTTCTACCAGGAATTCCAGGTCAAGACCGGCGGCTATTCGGTCGAGTTCGGCCGCAGCACCGGCGGCGTCGTCAACGCGGTGACGCGTTCGGGCTCGAATGAATTCCATTACGGCGCCGAACTCACCACGCAACCCGAGGCGTGGGAGTCTTCCGGCCGCAACGCCTACAACGCCGACGGCACGTTGAACATCGCCAACAGCCAGGATCGCGATCCATTGACCAAGCTCAATGTGTTCGCCTCCGGCGCCGTGATCCAGGACAAGCTGTTCTTCTTCCTGATGTACGAAGGGCGCGACAACAAGCCGCACAACACCGATGACGCGGGCGAACGCATCACCTACAACAAGTCGGACAGCGGTTTCTGGGGCGCGAAGATCGACTGGCACATCAACGACAGCAACCTGCTCGAACTGACCTCGTTCTCCGACAAGAACAACCGCACCGGCCAGGTCTACGAGTACGACTTCGCCAGCGCTTCGAAGGGAGCGAACACCGATACCGTCTACGCCGACACTGGCGGCCGCAGCACGGCGCTGACGTATACTTCGTACATCACCAGCGACCTGTCGATGAAGCTGCTTTACGGCGAAAACGACCACACGACATTCAATCGAGCGCTCAGCGACATCGAGTGCAATCCGGTCGCACGCACCAATCCGGTGCCCTCGCCCGGCGTCGCGCTGGGTTGCACCAGCAATCTGACGGTGGTGCAGCGCGAGGACGATCGCACGGCGGCGCGCGCCGATTTCGAGTGGAAACTCGGCGATCACCTGGTGCGCTTCGGCATCGATCACGAAGACAACGATTCGGACTACAACCAGTTCTATCCGGGACCCGGCGGAGTACGGTTCAACGTCAATCCGACCAGCCCCGGCGCGACCCTGGCCAACGGCGGCATCGTGCCCGCCGGCTACAATGCCTACGTGCGCCAGCGCCAGGTCTCGACATTCGGCAACTTCAGCACGATCGAAGAGGCCTATTACCTCGAGGACAACTGGCAAATCACGCCGACGTTCCTGTTGAACGCGGGCTTGCGCATGGATGCGTTCGACAACAAGGACGCCGAAGGCCGCAGCTACATCAAGACCGACAACATGCTCGCGCCGCGCGCCGGCTTCACCTGGGACATGACCGGTGAAGGCAAGCTCAAGCTGTTCGGCAACGCCGGACGCTATTTCCTGCCGGTCGCGAACGTCATCAACATCAAGCAGGGCGGCGCGTTCCTCGATCGGCGCACCTTCTTCGGCTTCAATGGCTGGGACATCAAGCAGCGCAACGGCGTCGACTACGCCGTCCCGATCCTCGGTCCGCAGATCGGCGCCGTCGACGACTCGCAGGGCGACGGGACGGTTGGCGATCTTCGTTCCGAGGTCGACAAGGATATCGAACCAGTCTTCCAGGACGAATTCATCCTCGGCTTCCAACAGATGTTCGGCAACGATGGCTGGTCATGGGGCGTCAGCCACACCTACCGCGAACTGCACAATGCGATCGACGACATGGGCATCACCGCGACGCCGCAATGCGGCGATCTCAACGGCGGCGTCGGCTTCGTGATGGGCAATCCGGGCAAACCGATGACGGTGTGGGGCGACTCGAACTGCGACGGCGTCAACGACAGCTACATCACGATCGACACGTCGAAACAGGGTTGGGCGCTGTACGACAGCGACGGCAACTACCTCGGCCAGCGCGGCTTCGTGTCGCCCAAGCGTTCCTATCAGGCGCTGGAATTCCAGATCGATCGCGCCTGGGACAACAAGTGGGCGTTCAACGCGTCGTACGTGCTGTCCGTGAGCAAGGGCAATGCCGAAGGCCCGGTCAACTCCGACAC